>NZ_JAMYOM010000018.1:0-156793 GCF_040319805.1 Mesorhizobium sp. M0848
CCTTCTCGTTGTGTGGGTCGCTCTTTGTTTGTAAAATCAACTCAAATATTTTATTCACTGCCCCGGTTATCCCTATACCACACCCCCCACCCCGCCCCCCCGGCGGCGGGGGGGGCCCGCTTTGGATTCTGGCTTATTCGCTGACGTATAAGGGGGCCATCGCCTTCGGCGGCGACTGCTGATTGTCGCACGACGTCAGGAATGCCGCCGCGATCAGGAACAGACTCACGATACCACTCAACTGGGACATGGCGAAACTCCTCCTGTTTCGCCCCGCGCCCCCGCACCATAGCCACAAGCCGGCCTGCCGTACATGACTTATGATGACAGCGATTTGCGCTTCGTGAATCGTTCGGAGGCTGATGCCGCGGCAATAATTGCCAGCCGGCCGATTGCCTTTTGCAGCACTTTGGCTAAGACGTGCGGCATTCTTCAGATCAATCGAGGACATCGCAAATGACCGCCATCATCGACATTGTCGGGCGTGAAATCCTGGACAGCCGTGGAAATCCGACCGTCGAGGTCGATGTCATTCTCGAAGATGGCTCAATGGGCCGCGCGGCGGTGCCATCGGGTGCTTCGACCGGCGCCCACGAGGCCGTCGAACTGCGCGACGGCGGTGCCCGCTATCTCGGCAAGGGTGTGCTCAGGGCCGTCGAAGCGGTGAACGGCGAACTGTTCGAGGCGATCGGCGGCATGGAAGCCGAAAACCAGATCCATATCGACCAGACCATGATCGAGCTTGACGGCACGCCCAACAAGAGCCGGCTTGGCGCCAACGCCATTCTCGGCGTGTCGCTGGCGGTGGCCAAGGCGGCCGCCGATGCTGCCGGCCTGCCGCTGTACCGTTATGTCGGTGGCACCAAGGCGCATCTCCTGCCGGTACCGATGATGAACATCATCAATGGTGGCGCGCATGCCGACAACCCGATCGACTTCCAGGAATTCATGATCCTGCCGATCGGCGCGCCGACGCTGCGCGAAGGTGTACGCTGGGGTTCGGAAATCTTCCATACGCTGCGCAAGAAGCTGAAGGATGCCGGCCACAACACCAATGTCGGCGACGAGGGCGGCTTTGCCCCGAACCTGAAAAGCGCCCCGGTGGCGCTCGATTTCATCATGGAATCGATCGAGCAGGCCGGCTTCAAGCCGGGCGACGAGATCGCGCTCGGCCTCGATTGCGCCGCGACCGAGTTCTTCAAGGACGGCAACTACGTCTATGAGGGCGAGAAGAAGACGCGCGATCCCAAGGCCCAGGCCAAATATCTGGCCAAGCTTGCCGCCGACTATCCGATCATCTCGATCGAGGACGGCTTGGCCGAGGACGATTGGGAAGGCTGGAAGTACCTGACCGACCTGATCGGCAAGAAGACGCAGCTGGTCGGCGACGATTTGTTCGTCACCAACACGGCGCGGCTACGCGACGGCATCCGCATGGGCGTTGCCAATTCGATCCTGGTCAAGGTCAACCAGATCGGCTCGTTGACGGAAACGCTCGACGCCGTCGAGACCGCGCACAAGGCCGGCTACACCGCCGTCATGTCGCACCGCTCGGGCGAAACCGAGGATTCGACCATCGCCGATCTCGCGGTTGCCACCAATTGCGGACAGATCAAGACCGGCTCGCTGTCGCGCTCCGACCGCATGGCCAAGTACAACCAGCTGATCCGCATCGAGGAAGAACTCGGCAAGCAGGCAAGCTATGCCGGCAAGTCGGTGATCAAGGGCTGATCCGGAACACCGGCTCATCGATACCGGACAAAAGGGCGGGAGCATTCCCGCCCTTTTTCGTTTCGGTGCCGCCAAACAGGTCTCCCGTAACCGTCCGTTAAGCACAATCGGGCGAAAAAGATCGTGAGCCGCCTGAGTTCGCGGGCTAGAGCCGGATGATTTCAGGTCTGTTCGACCTGAAATCTGAATCCGACTCTAAATCAAAGAGATAGAGCATGTTGTCGTCCGAAAACCGCTTCACACTTTTCGGCATCACGCTCTAGAGGAATCGGGCGATGTGGACGCGTCAGCACAAGCAGAGAAACACCGGCCGGCTGATCATTCCCTCGCTTTGCGTGGCGTTCCTGGCCTATTTCGGCTTTCACGCCTATCATGGCGAATTCGGCATCTATTCGAAATATCAGCTGGAAGCCCAGACGGTGGCGCTGCAAGGCCAGCTCGATGCGATCAAGGCGCGCCGCATGGAACTCGAGCGCCGCGTTCGGCTGATGCATGAAGGCACGCTCGAGAAGGACATGCTCGATGAGCAGGCACGCAAGGCGCTCAATCTGTCCCAGGCTGACGAAATCACCATTATGTTGCCGACTTCGGTGAAATAACCGATATTTAGTTAATCATCAATATTTTCAATGATTTTAATCGCTTAGGCGCATGCCAGCTATGCAAATTCGGCATGGCGCAACGCTTTAACGCGTGTTAGCCTCCCGAAATCGGTGGGGAGGAGCTGATCTCCCCAGAGCAGATTTCGTCCTGCTCTAATGTCCACAAAGAGACGCCACAGGGAGTGATGCATGGCCACCGCCGCCAGAAAAGCGCCTGCCAAATCCAAATCCGACGGCAAATCGGGGCTTTCGGCCCCCAAGCCCGCCGAGTTCACCAAGGACGAAGAGCTTGCCGCTTACCGGCACATGCTGCTCATCCGTCGTTTCGAGGAAAAGGCCGGCCAGCTTTACGGCATGGGTTTCATCGGCGGCTTCTGTCACCTCTATATCGGCCAGGAAGCGGTCGTCACCGGCATGAAGATGGCGCTGATCGACGGCGATCAGATGATCACCGCCTATCGCGACCACGGCCACATGCTGGCGATGGAGCTGTCGCCGCGCGGCGTCATGGCCGAGCTGACCGGCCGTCGCGGCGGCCTGTCCCGGGGCAAGGGCGGCTCCATGCACATGTTCTCCAAGGAAAAGCACTTTTACGGCGGCCACGGCATCGTCGGCGCGCAGGTGTCGCTGGGCACGGGCTTGGCTTTCGCCAACCGCTACCGCGACAACAACAATGTCTCGCTGACCTATTTCGGCGACGGCGCGGCCAACCAGGGCCAGGTCTATGAAAGCTTCAACATGGCCTCGCTGTGGAAGCTGCCGGTGATCTACATCATCGAGAATAACCGCTATGCGATGGGCACCTCGGTGTCGCGCTCTTCGGCGGAAACCAACTTTTCGCATCGTGGTGCCTCGTTCAAGATCCCAGGCATCCAGGTCGACGGCATGGACGTGCGCGCTGTCAAGGCTGCCGGCGACCAGGCGACCGAATGGTGCCGCGCCGGCAACGGGCCGATCATTCTCGAAATGCAGACCTACCGCTACCGCGGTCACTCGATGTCCGATCCGGCAAAATACCGCTCCAAGGAAGAAGTGCAGAAGATGCGCTCGGACCATGACCCGATCGAGCAGGTCAAGGCACGGCTGATGGAAAAGAAGTGGGCGACCGAGGACGAGCTCAAGACCATCGACAAGGAGGTCCGCGACATCGTCGCCGACGCCGCCGAATTTGCCCAGAACGACGCGGAGCCGGATCCGTCCGAGCTCTGGACCGATATCGTATTGTAACGGGAGGGCAAGGACATGCCGATCGAAATTCTCATGCCCGCTCTCTCGCCGACCATGGAAGAGGGCAATCTTTCCAAGTGGTTGAAGAACGAGGGCGACAAGGTCGTGGCCGGCGACGTTATCGCCGAGATCGAGACCGACAAGGCGACGATGGAAGTCGAAGCTGTTGACGAAGGCACGCTGGGCAAGATCCTGATCGCCGCCGGTACCGAAGGCGTCAAGGTCAACACACCGATCGCTGTGCTGCTGCAGGACGGCGAAAGTGCCGGGGATATCGGCAAGGCCGCGGCGCCCGCCAAGGCGGAAGCGCCTGCAAAGGCAGAGGCTCCGTCGGCCGCAGAGGATAAGGCGGAGGCCGCAAAGCCGGCTGCGCCGGTGGCTGCTGCTCCGAAGACGGAAATCGCCGCCGATCCGGACATTCCGGCCGGCACGGAAATGGTCTCGACCACGGTGCGCGAAGCGCTGCGCGATGCGATGGCCGAGGAAATGCGCCGCGACGGCGATGTCTTCGTCATGGGCGAGGAGGTTGCCGAATACCAGGGCGCCTACAAGATCACGCAAGGCCTGCTGCAGGAATTCGGGCCGCGGCGCGTCGTCGACACGCCGATCACCGAGCATGGCTTTGCCGGCGTTGGCGTGGGTGCGGCGATGGCCGGCCTGAAGCCGATCGTCGAGTTCATGACCTTCAACTTCGCCATGCAGGCGATCGACCAGATCATCAACTCGGCCGCCAAGACGCTCTATATGTCCGGCGGCCAGATGGGCGCGCCGATCGTGTTCCGTGGACCGAACGGTGCCGCCGCCCGCGTCGCTGCCCAGCACTCGCAGTGCTATGCCGCCTGGTACAGCCACATTCCGGGCCTGAAAGTGGTGATGCCCTACACCGCCGCTGACGCCAAGGGCTTGCTGAAGGCAGCGATCCGCGATCCGAACCCAATCATCTTCCTCGAGAATGAAATCCTTTACGGTCAGTCCTTCGACGTGCCGAAGCTGGACGATTTCGTGTTGCCGATCGGCAAGGCGCGCATCCATAAATCAGGCAAGGATGTCACCATCGTCTCCTTCGGCATCGGCATGACCTATGCGGTCAAGGCTGAAGCGGAACTGCGTGGCCTTGGCATCGATGCCGAGATCATCGACTTGCGCACGATCCGGCCGCTCGATCTCGACACCATCATCGCCTCGGTCAAGAAGACCAACCGCCTGGTGGTGGTGGAGGAAGGTTATCCGCAGAACTCGGTCGGCGACCATATCGCCAACCAGGTGTCGCAGCGCGCCTTCGACTTTCTGGACGCGCCGGTCATCACCATCGCCGGCAAGGATGTGCCGATGCCTTATGCGGCCAACCTCGAGAAGCTGGCGTTGCCGAATGTCGGCGAAGTCATCGAGGCGGTCAAAGCCGTCACGTATCGCTGAACCGGGCGGGAGGACAAAATGCCAATCAACATCACCATGCCGGCCCTGTCGCCCACGATGGAAGAGGGCAATCTGTCCAAGTGGCTCGTCAAGGAAGGCGACAAGGTTTCGCCGGGCGATGTCATTGCCGAGATCGAGACCGACAAGGCGACGATGGAAGTCGAAGCTGTCGATGAGGGCACGGTTGCAAAGCTCGTCGTTCCCGCCGGCACCGAGGGCGTCAAGGTCAATGCGCTGATCGCCGTGCTCGCCGGAGAGGGCGAGGATGCAGGCGCCGTCGCGAAAAGCGGTGGCGGTGCCGCACCAGCGAAAGCCGAGGCGCCGAAAGCGGAGGAGCCCAAGGCTGACGCACCAAAGGCGGAAGCATCAAAGGCGGAAGCATCAAAGGCGGAACCGGTCGCGACCGCACCCAAGGCAGAGGCGGCTCCAGTTGCCAATGGTCATGCGGCCGGCGAGCGCACCTTCGCCTCGCCGCTCGCACGTCGCATCGCCAGGGAAGCCGGCGTCGATGTGTCTGCCGTGACCGGCACCGGCCCGCATGGCCGCGTCGTCAAGGCAGATATCGACGCCGCGATTGCCGGTGGCGGCGCCAAGCCTGCCGCCAAGGCAGCACCCGCCGGGGCTCCGGCAACTGCTCCTGCTGTGAAGGCGATGTCCGACGATCAGGTGCTGAAGCTGTTCGAGGCTGGCTCCTACGATCTCGTCCCGCATGACAATATGCGCAAGACCATTGCGCGCCGCCTGGTCGAGGCCAAGACCACCATCCCGCATTTCTACCTGACGCTCGACTGCGAGCTCGATGCACTCCTCGCATTGCGCACGCAGATTAACGCCGCAGCCCCGGTAAAGAAGACCGACAAAGGCGATGCGCCCGCCTACAAGCTGTCGGTCAACGACATGGTCATCAAGGCGATGGCGATGGCGCTGAAGGCGGTGCCGGATGCCAATGCCTCATGGACCGAAAGCGCCATGGTCAAGCACAAGCATGCCGATGTCGGCGTCGCCGTGTCGATCCCGGGCGGCCTGATCACACCGATCATTCGGCATGCCGACGAAAAGACGCTGTCCACCATCTCCAACGAGATGAAGGATCTGGCCAGCCGGGCGCGCAGCCGCAAGCTGAAGCCGGAAGAGTATCAGGGCGGCACCACGGCGGTGTCCAACCTCGGCATGTTCGGCATCAAGGACTTTGCCGCCGTCATCAACCCGCCGCATGCGACGATCCTTGCCGTCGGTGCCGGCGAGGAGCGGGCGGTGGTCAAGAACGGCGAGATCAAAATCGCCACCGTGATGTCGGTGACGCTGTCGACCGACCATCGCGCCGTCGACGGCGCGCTGGGTGCCGAACTGCTGGTCGCCTTCAAGCGCCTGATCGAGAACCCGATGGGCATGCTGGTTTAGGACGGAGAGGGCGGTGCGGATCTTCTTCACCTCCCTTATGGCGTTTTTCCTGTCAGGATTGGCAGGCGGCTTGGTTGCTCAACAGCTGGCGGTCGCAACCCATGCGCAGGAAGAATACATTCTGGTGTTCATGACGTCGGTGCTTGTCACCATTGTCGCGACGATCGTGTTTTTCATCGCGCAGCTTTTTTCGAACGCACCGTCGATCATCAACTGGCTGGGCCTCTGCGCAATTGTCCTGTTCGTGCTGATCGGGCTCGGCCTGATCGGTTGGACGTTCTCTCAGCCGGTCGATAAGCGCCAGTGGGAAGGTGACCTGCCGATCGTCGCCGGCCTGGTTTTGCCGAACCTGGCCACTGTGCTGGTTCACTGGCTGTTCGTGCGCTGGCGGTTGAGGCGCGGCTCGATTAACGCACAGGTGGGCGCATGAAGACGGTTCTTTGTTACGGCGACTCGCTGACCTGGGGCTACAATGCCGAAGGTGGCCGCCATGCGCTGGAAGACCGCTGGCCGAGCGTGCTGCAGGCAGCGTTAGGCGCCGACGTGCAAGTGATTGCCGATGGCCTCAACGGCCGCACCACGGCCTTCGACGATCATCTGGCCGGTGCGGACCGCAACGGTGCAAAACTGCTACCAACCGTCCTGACGACCCATGCGCCGATCGACCTGATTGTCATCATGCTCGGCGCCAACGACATGAAGCCGTGGATCCACGGCAATCCCGTCGCGGCCAAGCAGGGCATCCAGCGGCTGATCGACATCGTGCGCGGTCACGACTATCCGTTCGACTGGCCGGCGCCGCAGATCCTGATCGTTTCGCCGCCTGTGGTCAGCCGTACAGACAATGCCGAATTCAAGGAGATGTTCGCCGGCGGTGACGAGGCTTCGACGCGGTTGGCGCCGCTCTATGCCGCTCTTGCCGATGAGGCCGGCTGCGGCTTCTTCGACGCCGGCAGCGTGGCGCAAACCACCCCGCTCGACGGCGTCCATCTCGATGCCGAAAACACGCGAAACATCGGCAAGGCGCTGGCACCCGTCGTGCGCGTCATGCTGGAATTGTGAAGGAGAAAAACCGTGGCTGAGAACTACGACGTCATCATCATCGGCTCCGGCCCTGGCGGCTATGTCACCGCGGTGCGTTCCGCGCAACTCGGCTTCAAGACGGCGATCGTCGAGCGCGAGCATCTCGGCGGTATCTGCCTCAACTGGGGCTGCATCCCGACCAAGGCGCTGCTGCGCTCGGCCGAGATCATGCACTATTCGGACCACCTGAAGGATTACGGGCTGAAGCTCGACGGCAAGGTCAGCGTCGATGCGTCAGCCGTGGTCGACCGCTCGCGCAAGGTGTCGCTGCGGCTCAATGGCGGCGTTGCCTTCCTCATGAAGAAGAACAAGGTCGACGTCATCTGGGGCGAGGCCAAGCTTTCGAAGCCGGGCGAGATCGTCGTGTCGAAGACGGCCAAGAAGCCGATGGAGCCGCAGCCGCCAGTGCCGAAAGGCGTCAAAGGCGAAGGCACCTATACCGCCAAGCACATCATCCTGGCGACCGGCGCCCGGCCGCGCGCACTGCCCGGTATCGAGCCGGACGGCAAGCTGATCTGGACTTATTTTGAAGCCATGGTGCCGAAGGAGATGCCGAAGTCGCTGCTGGTCATGGGGTCGGGCGCCATCGGCATCGAATTCGCCTCCTTCTACCGCACCATGGGCGCCGAAGTGACGGTGGTCGAGCTGCTGCCTGCGGTGATGCCGGTCGAGGATGCCGAAGTCTCGAAATTCGCGCAGAAGCAGTTCGAGAAGCAAGGCATGAAGATCATCCTCGAAGCCAAGGTGACCAAGGTCGAGAAGGGTGCCAACTCGGTCACCGCGCATGTCGAGATGAAGGACGGTAAGGTCGAGAAGATCACCGCCGATCGGATGATCTCGGCCGTCGGCGTCCAGGGCAACATCGAGGGCCTCGGGCTCGAGGCGCTTGGCGTGAAAACGGAGCGTGGCTGCGTCGTCATCGATGGTTACGGCAAGACCAACGTGCCGGGCATCTACGCCATCGGCGATGTCGCCGGCCCGCCGATGCTCGCTCACAAGGCCGAACATGAGGGGGTCGTGTGCATCGAGAAGATCGCAGATTTTCCTGGCGTGCATGCCACCGACAAGCTGAAGATTCCGGGCTGCACCTACTGCAATCCGCAGGTCGCCTCGGTAGGCCTGACGGAAGCCAAGGCCAAGGCCGAGGGCAAGGACATCCGGGTCGGGCGCTTCCAGTTCGCCGCCAATGGCAAGGCCATTGCGCTCGGCGAGGATCAGGGTTTCATCAAGACCATCTTCGACAAGAAGACCGGTCAATTGCTCGGCGCCCACATGGTCGGTGCCGAAGTGACCGAACTGATCCAGGGTTTTGTCGTGGCGATGAACCTGGAGACGACCGAGGAAGAGCTGATGCACACCATCTTCCCGCACCCGACGCTGTCGGAGATGATGAAGGAAAGCGTGCTCGACGCCTATGGCCGCGCGCTCAACGCCTGATAGATTGAAAGCGCTGCTACAGATGGAACCCGGCGGCAAGGTACTTCGTTTGCGAATGCGTTTTCACGTATCCCACAAGGAGAAGGCATATGCACCTGAATGGCGTCGGCTGGATAGCAGCCATCATCATCGGCGGCCTGGCAGGCTGGTTCGCCGAAATGTTCATGAAGAGCAACACCGGCATCTTCATGAACATCGTCATGGGCATCGTCGGCGCGGTCGTGCTGAACGCCATTCTGCAGGCTCTCAATTTTGGCCCGTTCGGCGTCGGCTGGATTGCCTATCTGATCACCGGCTTTATCGGTGCCTGCCTGCTGATCTGGGCCGGGCGTCTGGTGCGCCGTTAGCATCACTGAAGAGTTGCTATGCGAAAAAGGCTGTTGCGGCATGCGCCGTGGCGGCCTTTTTCTTTGCGTTGAAAAGTCTTAGATGACGTTATGACAGCGAACGCCTGACTGGCGTCGCGAATGAACCAGGTTTCCCGATGGTCACTGTCCTCGATACGATCGCCAACGCCCCGCGCTTGCGGCATCCGGAAAAGGCGCACAAGCCTGATCAGGACGTGCTGCGCAAGCCCGACTGGATCCGCGTCAAGGCGCCGGTGTCGAAGGGCTATGCCGAAACGCGCGAAATCGTCAAATCGCACAAGCTGGTGACGGTCTGCGAAGAGGCCGGCTGCCCTAACATCGGCGAATGCTGGGAAAAGAAGCACGCCACCTTCATGATCATGGGCGAGATCTGCACCCGCGCCTGCGCCTTCTGCAACGTCGCCACGGGCATTCCAACAGCGCTTGACCCGGATGAACCGGCCCGCGTCGCGCATGCGGTCAAGCAGATGGGCCTTACCCATGTGGTCATCACATCGGTGGACCGTGACGATCTCTCCGATGGCGGTGCGCAGCATTTCGCTGAAGTCATTCGTGCCATCCGGGCCGCGACGCCTTCGACGACGATCGAAATCCTGACGCCCGACTTCCTGCGCAAGGACGGCGCGCTGGAGATCGTCGTGGCCGCCAAGCCCGACGTCTTCAACCACAATCTCGAAACCGTACCGTCGAACTATCTGACGGTTCGTCCGGGCGCCCGCTATTTCCATTCGATCCGGCTGTTGCAGCGGGTCAAGGAGCTTGATCCGTCAATCTTCACCAAGTCCGGCATCATGGTGGGGCTGGGCGAGGAACGGAATGAAATCCTGCAGCTGATGGACGATCTGCGGTCCGCCAATGTCGATTTCATGACCATCGGCCAGTACCTGCAGCCGTCGAAGAAGCACCACCCGGTGATCCGCTTCGTCACGCCGGAGGAGTTCAAATCCTTTGAGACGATCGGCCGGACCAAGGGTTTCCTGCTGGTGGCATCTAGCCCGCTGACGCGTTCATCGCATCACGCCGGCGACGATTTTGCCAAGCTGCGCGCGGCACGGGAAGCGATTCTCAAGAAATCAGCTTAACTCGCTGGTTCCATGCCAAAATTCGAAGCCACCCGACGCGTATCCCATACACCCGAGCAGATGTTCGCTTTGGTCGCCGATGTTGAATCCTATCCGCAATTCCTGCCGCTTTGCGAAGCGCTGACGGTTCGCTCGCGCAAGGAGCGTGACGGGCGCACTGTTCTGCTTGCCGACATGAGCATCGGCTACAAGGCCATCCGCGAAACCTTCACGACGCAGGTGCTGCTGAAGCCCGCCGAGAACGCCATCGACGTGAAATACATCGACGGGCCGTTCAAATATTTGAGCAATGTCTGGCGTTTCGAACCCGACGGCGCCGGTTGCGCCGTCCGCTTCTTCATCGACTACGAGTTCAAGAGCCGTATTCTGGGCGCGGTCATGGGAACCATGTTCGATCGCGCCTTCCGCATGTTCGCCGAAGCCTTTGAGAAGCGCGCCGACGTCATCTACGGTGCAAAACCGTCTTGAGGCCCTGCGCATGCTTTTCTGGATAGCGAGCACCGTTGGACTGGCAATCGCCTATCTCTTCGGTACCATGCCCACGGGTTATCTGGCGGGGAAGCTGCTCAAGGGCATCGATATCCGGGAGCATGGCTCCAAATCCACCGGGGCAACGAACGTCTTGCGGGTCTTGGGAAAATGGCCTGCGTTGGTGGTGTTGCTGCTGGATGTGCTGAAAGGCGCGGCGGCGATCGTTTTTGCCCGCTGGTTCTATCCCTGGTTCATCACGTTGCCGTTGGTTACGCCATCGACCCCGCTTGACCTGCAAACCTGGGTGCCTTGGGCTGTTTGCCTGGCCGGAATTGCCGTGTTGTTGGGACATGGCCGTTCGATCTGGCTGAATTTTACAGGTGGCAAATCCGCTGCGACGGGGCTTGGCGTGTTGCTGGCTCTGTCTTGGCCGGTAGGTGTGGGGGCTGCGGCGGCTTTTGGTGCTGTGCTGGCTACGTCTCGGATAGTTTCCCTGAGTTCGATGGTAGCGGCGTTGACCGCGATCGCCCTCATCTGTGGCCTGGAGCAACCGTTGGCCTATCGGTTGCTGGTGATTGCGGGCAGCATCTACGTGATTGCGCGCCATCGTGCCAACATTCAGCGGCTGCTGGCTGGGACGGAGCCACGCTTAGGGCAAAGCAGCCCGGAATCGAAAACGTAACCGCAATCCAGCTTTCGGGCCCGCCCGCCCAACGTTTTTATAACCCTATCCGAGTGCTTGTAGGCCCAGTTCCAGCGCTTGCCGGACCGTTTCGCGACGAATGAAATCGCGGCCTTTGTCTGCAAAGAGCTGGTGCTCGGCGACAATCGGTCGGCCGTCCAGCGCAACCCCGAACCAGACCAGGCCGACCGGTTTTCCCGCCGAACCGCCGCCAGGCCCGGCAATGCCGGTGACCGCCAGGGTCAGCCCGGCGCGCGAACGGACAAGCGCGCCTGTTGCCATCTCGATCGCCGTCTCGCGCGAAACCGCGCCGTGCGCCTCAAGCGTGGCGGCGGAGACACCGAGCATGTCCATCTTGGCCTCGTTGGAATAGGTGATGAAGCCGCGATCGACCACGGCCGAGGAACCGGCGATGTCGGTGAGCGCGGAGATGATCATGCCGCCGGTGCAGCTTTCCGCCGTTGCTAGCATGATGCCGCGCTTCTGGCAGGCTTGCAGCAGCGCATTTGCCAGCTCGTTGTTGCTCATTCCGGCACCTCGCCGGGAAACACCACGCTGGCGGTGGCAATCGCCGCTATGCCTTCCTCGCGCCCGACAAAGCCGAGCTTCTCATTGGTTGTGGCCTTGATCGAGATGCGATCCGGCGTAATCGCCAGCATCTGAGAAAGGGCTGCGGTCATGGCCTCGCGATGCGGCCCGACGCGCGGCGCTTCGCAGATCAGCGTGATGTCGGCATTGGCGATGCGGCCGCCGCGCGCGCGCACCAGCCTTGCCGCATGCTCGACGAATATGCGCGACGCAGCGCCTTTCCACTGCGGGTCGGATGGCGGAAAATGCGTGCCGATGTCGCCTGCGCCGCAAGTCGCCAGCAGCGCATCGGTCAAGGCGTGCAGACCGACATCGGCGTCGGAATGGCCGGACAGCTTCTTGTCGTGTGCAATGGCGACGCCACACAAAGTGACATGGTCTCCCGGTTCGAAGGCGTGGACGTCGTAGCCATTGCCGGTACGGATATCGGGAAAGCGCACGCGTTCGCCGGAAAGCCGCTGGTCCGCCATCGCAATATCCCGTGCCCAGGTGAGTTTGACATTGTCCGGCGAGCCCGGAACGATCTTGACCGGAATATTCGCCCATTCGGCGATCGCGGCATCGTCGGTAAAATCCATTCTTCCCAGATGATGGGCTTTCTCGTGCGCGGCAAGAATGGGCCAGAACGGAAAGCCCTGTGGCGTTTGCGCCGCGTGAAGACCGCTGCGCGAAACGGTTTCGCCAACCACGCCGGAGGCCGATTCGCGCTTCAGCGTGTCGGCGACGGGCAAAGCGGGCAACGCGCCCTCGCGCTCGCCGATGGCGGCGATGGTGCGATCTATCAGGTCCGCATCGACAAACGGGCGGACGGCGTCGTGGATCAGAACCTGCGCCGGCGCGTGGCCTCTAAGGGCAAGCAGGCCGAGCCGGACGGATTCCTGCCTCGTCGCCCCGCCCATGATGGCGGTGACGCGCTCTACATTGGCGCCCGCCGCCTGCCGGAACAGCTCGTGGTCATCGGCATGAATGGCGACGACGATCTCGCTGGTCCGCGGGTGGGCCAGAAAAATGTCCAGCGTGTGTGCAATGACGGCAAAGCCGCCAATGTGTTGATATTGCTTCGGTCCGTTGGCCTGTCCGGCGCGCGCACCACGGCCGGCCGCAACGATCACCACCGCGACCTTGCCATCCGCATCCGAAACGTGATTTTCACTTGCGTCAGTCATGCCCGTTTGGTCCTAGCGCACGATCCCGAAAAGTGTAATCGGTTTTCGGAAAGATCGTGCGCTAAGTATGAAATTCCAAAGCGTCCTTTGCGCGTCCTGAGGGACGCGCGGCGCTTTGGTCGCGGCCAAAGCCGAAGGCCAGCATTTTCCCAATTGCGCCTAAATGTGGCGTCATTCCGCGTTGCACATTGCGCCGGTTCTGGCTAGAGAATGTGCAACGAATGAAGATGCTTGGTTTTTGTGCATGGTTAACTTGACCAAATTGCCTGACTTGACCAAATTGGCAGGGCCGCTTGATGTCGGCGGTGTGAGACTCCGCAATCGCGTGTTCCTCGCACCAATGTCGGGGATTACGGACGAGCCGTTCCGGCAGCGTGCCCACGCGCATGGAGCAGGCCTGGTCGTGTCCGAAATGGTTGCCAG
The DNA here is from genome assembly GCF_040319805.1 of Mesorhizobium sp. M0848. Lineage (NCBI taxonomy): Bacteria > Pseudomonadati > Pseudomonadota > Alphaproteobacteria > Hyphomicrobiales > Phyllobacteriaceae > Mesorhizobium > Mesorhizobium sp. M0848. Next base: position 13,678 of record NZ_JAMYOM010000018.1, read on the forward strand.
CGGAGAGCTCGCCAAGGGCAGGGCCGGTTTCAACCTGCGCATACGCCACTCCGGCCTGCCCGTCCATATGGTTCAGCTTGCAGGCCGTGAGGCGATGCACATGGCCGAAGGTGCCAGAATCGCAGCCGGTGAGGGGGCCGACATCATCGACATCAACATGGGCTGCCCGGCCAAGAAGGTTACCGGCGGTTATGCGGGTTCGGCATTGATGCTGGATCTCGACCACGCACTGTCGCTGATCGACGCCGTTGTCGGCGCGGTCGAGGTGCCAGTGACGGTCAAGATGCGGCTTGGCTGGGACGAAGGCGCGCTCAACGCGCCGATGCTCGCGCGCCGCGCCGAGCAGGCCGGTGTCAGCATGGTGACCGTGCACGGCCGCACGCGCTGCCAGTTCTACCAGGGCAAGGCCGACTGGCGCGCCATCGCCCGCGTCAAGGAAGCCGTGTCCATCCCGGTCGTCGCCAATGGTGACGTCTCTTCGCCGGCGGAAGCGGCCGACATTCTCGATCAATCGGGTGCCGACGCCGTGATGATCGGCCGTGCCCATTATGGCGCGCCCTGGATCGCAGGCGGCATTGCGGCCGCGGCGACCGGCGAGGCGACGCCAAACATGCCACGGGACTCGACCGCGGTCGCCGACTACATCGTGGCCCACTACGAGGACATGCTGGCGCTCTACGGCGCCGAAAGCGGCCTGCGCCAGGCGCGCAAGCATCTTGGCTGGTATCTTGATCGGCATGCCGGCGGCGTCGCCGACGACAGCCGAAAGGCTATACTGACCGCATTCGAGCCCGCGCGCGTTATTGCCTTGCTGCGCGATGTGTTTTCGCGCGATCCGCAACCCTTGAACCTGCGGAGCGCCGCATGAACGCCGCCGCCGGCCAGGGCGCCGAAATGGCGGATGCCGCCCAAATCGTGCTCAACACCATCCGCCGCCCGGTGATCATGATCAGCGAGGAGGGGTTCATCACCTTCGCCAACGCCGATGCGGAAGACTTTTTTCGCTCGAGCGCGACCATGCTCGCCCGCAACACGCTGTCAAAACTCATTCCCTTCGGCAGCCCGCTGCTGACACTGGTCGACCAGGTGCGCGAGCGCCGGGCTCCGGTCAACGAGTACCGCGTCGACGTGTCGTCGCCGCGGCTCGGCATCGAGAAGGTCGTCGATCTCTATGTCGCGCCGGTACCGGAATTTCCGGGCTCGGTGGTGGTTATGTTCCAGGAACGGTCGATGGCCGACAAGATTGACCGGCAGATGACGCATCGGGGCGCGGCACGTTCGGTCACCGGTCTGGCGGCGATGCTTGCCCATGAGATCAAGAACCCGCTCTCAGGCATCCGCGGCGCTGCCCAGTTGCTCGAACTGTCGGCTTCCGACGAAGACCGCGCGCTGACGCGGCTGATCACCGACGAGACCGATCGCATCGTGTCGCTGGTCGATCGCATGGAGGTGTTTTCCGACGAGCGGCCGATCGACCGCTACCCCGTCAACATCCATGTCGTTCTCGACCATGTGAAGGCGATTGCCAAGAACGGTTTTGCCAAGAGAATCAAGATATTGGAGGATTATGATCCTTCGTTGCCTCCGGTGTTTGCCAACCGCGACCAGTTGATCCAGGTGTTCCTCAACCTGGTCAAGAACGCCGCCGAGGCGATCGGCAGCGACCCGCAGGGCGAGATCGTGCTGTCGACCGCCTTCCGGCCAGGCATCCGTGTTTCCGTTCCGGGCACGCAGGACCGCGTGTCGCTGCCGCTGGAATTCTGCGTGCGCGACAACGGCTCCGGCGTTTCGGAAGACATCTTGCCGATCCTGTTCGACCCGTTCATCACCACCAAGCCGAACGGCTCCGGGTTGGGTCTTGCGCTGGTCGCCAAGATCGTCGGCGAGCATGGCGGCATCATCGAATGCGAATCGACGCCGCGCGGCACCACATTCCGCATCCTGATGCCGGCCTGGAAAGAAGCGCCAAACGGCGCCGATGATGACGGTGAAGGAGACCGCAAATGACCGTTCGCGGCAATATTCTCGTCGCCGACGACGACGCGGCGATCCGTACCGTCCTCAACCAGGCGCTTTCGCGCGCCGGCCACGAGGTGCGCGTCACCTCCAATGCTTCGACTTTGTGGCGCTGGGTGGCGGCGGGCGAGGGCGACCTTGTCATCACCGATGTGGTCATGCCGGACGAGAACGCCTTCGACATGCTGCCGCGCATCAAGAAGGCGAGGCCGGAGCTGCCGGTCATCGTCATGAGCGCTCAGAACACCTTCATGACGGCGATCCGCGCCTCCGAAACCGGCGCCTATGAATATCTGCCTAAGCCGTTCGACCTGACCGAACTGCTCAACATCGTCAACCGCGCGCTTTCCGAGCCGCGTCGGCCGAAGATCGACGCGCGGCCGGAAGAGCAGCCCGATGCAATGCCGCTGGTCGGCCGCTCGGCCGCCATGCAGGACATCTACCGCATGCTGGCGCGCATGATGCAGACCGACCTGACGGTGATGATCTCGGGCGAATCCGGTACCGGCAAGGAGCTGGTGGCGCGCGCGCTGCATGAATATGGCCGCCGCCGCGGCGGCCCTTTCGTCGCCATCAATATGGCGGCGATCCCGCGCGACCTGATCGAATCGGAACTGTTCGGTCACGAGAAGGGTGCCTTCACCGGCGCACAGAATCGCTCGACCGGGCGCTTCGAGCAGGCTGAAGGCGGCACGCTGTTCCTCGACGAAATCGGCGACATGCCGATGGAGGCGCAGACGCGGCTGCTGCGCGTGCTCCAACAGGGCGAATACACGACGGTTGGCGGACGCACGCCGATCAAGACCGACGTGCGCATCGTCGCCGCCACCAACAAGGATCTGCGCACGCTGATCAACCAGGGGCTTTTCCGCGAGGATCTTTTCTATCGCCTCAATGTCGTGCCGCTCCGGCTGCCAGCGCTGCGCGAGCGCTCCGAGGACGTGCCGGACCTCGTCCGCCACTTCTTCAAGCTCGGCGAAATGGAAGGCCTACAGACCAAGCGCATTTCTTCCGGCGGCATCGAGTTGATGAAGCGCTATCCGTGGCCAGGCAATGTTCGCGAACTGGAAAACCTGGTTCGCAGGCTTGCCGCGCTCTATTCGCAGGACGAGATTTCCGCCGAGATCATCGAGGCCGAGCTGAAGACCGGCGAGCGCCCCGTAGTGCCGGGAGGCGGTAACCTCATTCCCGACGATTTGTCGATTGGCCAGGCGGTCGAGCATTTCCTGCAGCGCTATTTCGCGTCGTTTGCCGGCGACTTGCCTCCTGCCGGGCTCTATCAGCGCATCCTGTCCGAGGTCGAGTTTCCGCTTGTCCTGGCCTCGATGACGGCAACGCGTGGCAACCAGATCAAGGCTGCGGAACTGCTGGGCTTGAACCGCAACACGCTGCGCAAGAAGATTCGCGAGCTCGGCGTCAACGTCTACAAATCATCGCGGCAGGGCTGAGCCTTGATCTGAGCCCGCGCTCTTTTCAGGGGATCGGCTCGCGAAAGATTTCCGTCTCGGTCACACTTGTTGCATAATCGCCACAATGCGTTGCATACATCCGACGCAATCATGGCTCTAGACGGCGACATGGCTCCGCAGGCACCGACAACAAACCAACCGCTTTTCAGCGAACCCGGCGCTCGTGACGGGCGCCGGCTGCTTGCGCTGCCAGGCGTGATCGCGGTCGTCGGCGCGCTGATGACGGCGGCGATCTCGTTCGCCATCCTCGTTGGCGCCACGCCGATCACACCGAACGAGTCGACTACGCTGGCGTTGATTGCCCTCAACACGGCTTTCGTCCTGTTTCTTATCGCGCTGGTCGGGCGTGAGGTGCACCGCATCCTGATGGCGCGCCGGCATGGCAAGGCCGCTTCGCGGCTGCATGTGCGCATTGTCGCCATGTTCGCCCTGGTTGCTGCCATTCCAGCCATCATGGTGGCCATCATCGCGTCGATCACGCTCGACATCGGCCTCGACCGCTGGTTCGAGATCCGCACCAAGACGATCGTCAATTCATCGCTGTCGATCGCCGACGCCTATGTCCAGGAAAATGCCCGCAACCTCCAGGGCACGACGCTGTCCATGGCCTATGATCTCGATGCGTCGCGCACGCTCTACGGCCTTGATCGTACCGGCTTTCTCGACCTGATGAACAAGGAAGCCGTGGGCCGTTCGCTGGCCCATGCGGCGCTGATCAAGCCGGACGGCTCTTTCGTCATGAGCGCCAAGACCGATACGGATTTCGCCATGCCCGAGCCGCCGGAAGGCGCGGTGGCCAGCGCTACCGACGGCAAGCCGGTGCTGATCGAACCGAAAACGCGCAACATCATGGGTGCCATCGTCAAGCTGCGGGAGATCGAAGGACTCTACCTCTACACCATTCGGCTCGTCGACCCCGAAGTGATCAAGGCAAGGCAGATCGTCAGGTCCAACACCGACGAATATCGGGGGCTGGAAGATAACCGCCGTACCTCTCAGGTGGCCTTCGCGCTGCCCTATCTGTCGTTGACGCTCATCATTATCCTGTCCGCGATCTGGACCGGCATTGCGGTCGCCGACCGTCTGGTGCGGCCCATTCGCCAGCTCATCGGCGCCGCCGACGAGGTCGCGACCGGCAATCTCGACGTCGCGGTTCCCGTCAGGCCTTCGGACGGCGATGTCGCGTCGCTCGGCGATACGTTCAACAAGATGCTTCTCGAACTGAAATCGCAGCGCAATGAGATCCTGTCCGCCAAGGACCTGATCGACGAACGGCGCCGCTTCTCGGAAGCCGTGCTTGCCGGCGTTACCGCTGGCGTCATCGGCGTCGATCCCTACGGCATCGTCACCATCGTCAACCGCTCGGCCGAGGCGATGCTGGCGATTTCGGCCAGCGCAGCCCTTGGGCAGAATCTTTCCGCCGTGCTGCCGCATGTCGGCCGCGTCTTCGAGATCGGCCGCAAGTCCGGCAAACCCGTCTATCGCGAGCAGGTGACCTTTTACCGCGCCGGTGCCGAGCGGACCTTCAACGTGCAGATCACCATCGAGGCCGGCGACGACGGCTCGGAGGAAAAATCCTATGTGGTGACGGTCGACGACATCACCGACCTGGTTCAGGCGCAGCGCTCGTCGGCCTGGGCGGACGTGGCGCGGCGTATCGCCCACGAGATCAAGAACCCGCTGACGCCGATCCAGCTCTCGGCCGAACGTATCAAGCGCCGTTACGGCAAGGTGATTACCGAGGACCGCGAGGTTTTCGACCAATGCACCGACACCATCATCCGTCAGGTTGAGGATATCGGCCGTATGGTCGACGAATTCTCGGCGTTCGCGCGCATGCCAAAGCCCGAGATGAAGGCGATAGATCTGCGCGAATCGCTGCGTGAGGCCTCGTTCCTGGTCGAGGTCAGCCGCGCCGACATCACTTTCGAGCGGATCTTTGGCACCGAGCCGCTCAAGGGCACGTTCGACAGCCGCCTGATGGCGCAGGCTTTCGGCAATGTGATCAAGAACGCCGCCGAGGCAATCGACGGATTGGAACAGAAGGATGGTTCGCACGGCATAATCCGGATTCAAGCCGGGCGCCAGAATGGTGCGATTCGAATCGACGTCATCGACAATGGCAAAGGCCTGCCGCGCGAGAATCGCCAACGGCTGCTCGAGCCCTACATGACCACACGCGAGAAGGGCACCGGACTTGGCCTCGCTATCGTCAAGAAGATCGTGGAGGACCATGGCGGCAGGCTGGAACTACACGATGCTCCAGCGGACTTCCACGATGGGCGCGGCGCGATGATCAGCATCATCCTGCCGCCTGCGGCCGCAACGGCTCCGCGCGGCGAAAGCAGGGCGGAAAACGAAAGAGAAACTGAAAAGGTCGGTAATGGCGTCTGATATTCTCATCGTCGATGACGAGGAAGACATCCGTGAGCTCGTCGCGGGCATACTGAGCGACGAAGGTCACGAAACCCGCACGGCATTCGATGCTGACAGCGCGCTCGCTGCTATAGCTGATCGCGCGCCGCGGCTGATTTTCCTCGATATCTGGCTGCAGGGCTCGCGCCTGGACGGGCTGGCGCTGCTCGACGAGATCAAGACCATGCATCCGACCTTGCCGGTGGTGATGATTTCCGGCCACGGCAACATCGAAACGGCGGTCTCCGCCATCCGCCGCGGCGCCTATGACTTCATCGAAAAACCGTTCAAGGCCGACAGGCTGATCCTTATTGCCGAGCGTGCGCTGGAGACCTCGAAATTGCGGCGCGAGGTTTCCGACCTCAAGCTGCGCAGCGGCGAAACCTTCGATCTGATCGGCATGTCGTCGGCGATGAGCCAGTTGCGCCAGACCATCGAACGCGTAGCGCCGACCAACAGCCGCGTGATGATCATCGGACCGTCTGGCTCGGGCAAGGAACTGGCCGCGCGCGCCATCCACACGCTGTCGGCGCGCAAGAGCGCACCTTTCGTGACGCTGAGCGCCGCCAACATCACGCCCGAGCGCATGGAGATCGAGCTGTTCGGCACCGAATCGAATGGCGTCGAGCGCAAGGTCGGGGCGCTGGAGGAGGCCCATCGCGGTATCCTCTACATCGACGAGGTGGCCGACATGCCGCGCGAGACGCAGAACAAGATCCTGCGCGTGCTGGTCGAGCAGCAGTTCGAGCGGGTAGGGGGAACCAAGCGGGTCAAGGTCGATGTCCGCATCATCTCCTCGACCTCGCAGAACCTCGAAGCGATGATTGCCGACGGGCGTTTTCGCGAGGATCTTTACCATCGCCTCGCGGTGGTTCCGGTCATCGTGCCGGGATTGGCCGAGCGGCGCGAGGATATTCCCTACCTCGTCGATAATTTCATGAAGCAGATCGCCCGCCAGGCCGGCATCAAGCCGCGCCGCATCGGCGACGACGCGCTGGCCGTGCTGCAGGCGCACAACTGGCCGGGCAACGTTCGCCAGCTGCGCAACAATGTCGAGCGCCTGATGATCCTTGCGCGCGGCGACGACGTCGATGCGCCGATCACCGCCGACCTGTTGCCGGCCGAGATCGGCGATGTCATGCCGCGCACGCCGAATCAATCCGACCAGCACATCATGGCGCTGCCGTTGCGCGAAGCGCGTGAGCAGTTCGAGAAGGATTACCTGATCGCCCAGATCAACCGGTTCGGCGGCAACATCTCGAAGACCGCCGAGTTCATCGGCATGGAGCGCTCCGCTCTGCATCGCAAGCTGAAGTCGCTGGGCGTCTGAGCGCGACATATCCAGCCGCCGCGCCCGGGCCGAGCATTTGCCGGTTACGGCGGCGGTGGAATCGCATAAGAAAGCCCCGAGAATATCTAGAGGTTGCCCATGCCGCGCATTGCCTATGTCAACGGGCGCTATGTCACGCACGCCGATGCCGCCGTCCATATCGAGGACCGTGGCTATCAGTTCGCCGACGGTGTCTATGAGGTCTGCGAGGTGGCGCGTGGTTTCATCGTCGACATGCCGCGCCATCTGTCCCGGCTGAACCGCTCGCTGACCGAATTGTCGATCGCCTGGCCGGTCACCTCCCGCGTGCTGCCACTCATTCTGCGCGAGGTGGTCAATCGCAACCAGGTCGCCAATGGCCTGGTCTACGTGCAGGTGACGCGCGGCGTGGCCAGCCGCGACTTCGCCTTCCCTTCCGCCGACACGAAGCCGGCCCTGGTAGTCACCGCCAGGAAGGCCGACCCAGCGGCTGGAGCGAAGCGAGCCGAGACCGGCATCGCGGTCATCACCGTGCCGGAGAACCGCTGGGACCGCGTCGACATCAAGACCGTCGGGCTGCTGCCCAATGTATTGGCCAAGCAGAAGGCCAAGGAAGCCGGTGCGCAGGAAGCCTGGTTCGTCGACGATGAAGGCAACGTAAAAGAAGGCGGCTCGTCCAATGCCTGGATCGTCACCCGGGACGGCGTCCTGGTCACCAGGCCGGCCGAGCACGGCATCTTGCGCGGCATCACCCGCACGACCATGTTCGAAGTGGCGGCCAAGCTTGGCCTGAAGATCGAGGAGCGCGGCTTTTCCGTCGCCGAGGCCAAGGCGGCACGCGAGGCGTTCATCAGCTCCGCAACGACAATCGCCATGCCGGTGGTGGCCATCGACGGCGATACGGTCGCCAATGGGCACCCCGGCTCAATAACACTTTCGTTGCGGCAGGCCTTTTTTGACATTGCGGAAAAAAGTCCAGCCTGATAACCGCACAGGTGGAATGAACATCAATATATCTCGTTCTGCTTGTCGTTACTGACGACAAGACGGTGTTTGCGAGCTTGACATGCGCCCGTTAATTTGGCGCATTGGCTTGCAAACCGAAGGGGATCGGCGAAAGACAAGAACAATGGCGGAACGATCGCAAAACCTTCAGGACCTGTTCCTGAATTCAGTTCGCAAGAGCAAGAACCCGCTCACCATCTTCCTCATCAACGGCGTGAAGCTGACCGGCGTGGTCACTTCGTTCGACAATTTCTGTGTCCTGCTGCGCCGCGACGGTCACTCCCAGCTCGTCTACAAGCACGCCATTTCCACGATCATGCCGAGCCAGCCGGTTCAGATGTTCGATGGTGAGGAAAGCCAGGGCGCCTGATTGGCACGTGAGAAAGACGCGGACGCCACCGTTCGCGGAAAACCAACACATCATCCCGGGACGGAAGCCAAGGGCCCGACCCGGGCTGTTGTCATTGTGCCCGTCCTTACCCGCCACCAGCGCAACGACGACGAGACCAACCGTCCTCGGTTGATGCGTTCGGCTGATGCTCGTCATGACGAGGCAGTTGGCCTTGCCCGCGCCATCAACCTCGACCTGGTCCACACTGCGGTGGTTACCATCAACGATCCGCGCCCGGCGACGTTGCTCGGCAGCGGCAAGGTCGCCGAATTCGCCGAAATCGTCAAAGAGGGACACGCGGAGGTGGTCGTCGTCGACCATCCGCTGACCCCGGTGCAGCAACGCAATCTGGAGAAGGAGCTGAACGCCAAGGTGCTGGACCGCACCGGGCTGATCCTCGAGATTTTCGGCGAGCGCGCGCGCACCAAGGAAGGCACGCTGCAGGTCGAGCTCGCCCATCTCAATTACCAGAAGGGCCGTCTCGTGCGCAGTTGGACCCATTTGGAGCGCCAGCGCGGTGGCGCCGGCTTCCTCGGGGGGCCCGGCGAAACACAGATCGAATCCGACCGGCGGCAGTTGCAGGAAAAGATCATCAAGCTGAAGCAGGAGCTGGAAACGGTGCGGCGCACGCGCGACTTGCACCGCGCCAAGCGCAGGAAGGTGCCGTTCCCGGTGGTGGCGATCGTCGGCTACACCAATGCCGGCAAGTCGACGCTGTTCAACCGGCTGACCGGGGCGGATGTGCTGGCGCAGGACATGCTGTTCGCCACGCTCGATCCGACGCTGCGCCGCGTGCGCCTGCCACATGGCACGCCGATCATCCTATCTGACACTGTGGGTTTCATCTCGGATCTGCCGACGCATCTGATCGCGGCTTTCCGCGCCACCCTGGAAGAGGTAGTCGAGGCCGATCTCGTGCTTCATCTGCGCGACATTTCGGATCCGGACACGGCCGCCCAGGCCGAAGATGTCGAGCGTATCCTGGCCGACCTCGGTGTTGACGCCGGCGACGCCAAGCGGGTGATCGAAGTGTGGAACAAGATCGACCGGCTCGACGAAGGCAACCGGACCCGGCTGCTTGCCGACGGCGCCGATGCCAACAAGGCGCCGCCGATCGCGGTGTCGGCGGTGACCGGCGAGGGCATCGATGCGCTGAAGGCGATCATCGAAACGCGGATGGCGGGCGAACTCGAAGACCTCACCGTGACGATCGAGCCGGCACAGTTCGGCCTTGTCGACTGGCTTTACCGCAATGGCGATGTCGTTTCGCGAAGCGACAATGATGATGGCAGCGCCACCATCTCGCTCAAGGCCACGCAAAGCGCCCGCGAAGAGATCGAAAGCAGATTGCGTCGTAAAAACAACGGCTAATGTAACTTACTTCGCAATCTTTGCTTCCTGCCATAGTGCTTCCATCTCGGCCAGATCAGCCTTGTCCAGCGTGTTGCCGGCTTTCTCCAATGCCTGTTCGACATAGTGGAAGCGCGAGCGGAATTTTTCGTTGGTGCCGCTCAGCGCTGCTTCGGAATCGAGCTTGAGATGACGGCCGAGATTGACGACGGCAAACAGCATGTCGCCGAACTCGTCCTTGATCGAGGCGGTGTCGCCCTTGGCCAGTGCCTCGCGCAATTCGCCGATCTCTTCCTCGATCTTGTCGAGGATGGGCGCCGCCTCGCTCCAGTCGAAGCCGACGCGGGCGGCCTTCTCCTGTAGTTTCAGCGCCCGGGTCAGTGCGGGCAGGGCGACCGGCACGCTGTCCAGAAACCCCTTGCCATTGTCTTCGGGATCGAGACCACGCGCGAGGCGGGCGCTTCGTTTCTCCGCCTTCTCTTCTGCCTTGATCTTTTCCCACATGCCCTTGGCCATGCCGGCGCTACGGGCTTCTTCGTCGCCGAAGACATGCGGATGGCGTCGGATCATCTTGGTGGTGATGGCTTGCACCACGTCAGAGAAGGCGAATTCACCGGCTTCCTCGGCCATTTGCGCGTGGTAGACGACCTGCAGCAGAAGATCGCCGAGCTCGTCGCGCAGATCGTCGAGGTCGCCGCGCGCGATGGCGTCCGCCACCTCATAGGCTTCCTCGATCGTATAGGGCGCAATGGTCGAGAAATCCTGTTCGATGTCCCAGGGGCAGCCAGTCTTCGGCGCCCGCAGCGCCGCCATGATCTCGATCAGGCGCGAAATGTCTTTCGATGGCGTCATCTAGAGCTATTCCAGGAAAAGTGTGGAACGGTTTTCTGTCCGGAATTGCGTCAAAACAGTCTATCGGATGCTATCCCGCGACCGGCCGCGCGGCCAACGCTGTCAGTCGGCGCGGGAGCCTTGTCCACAGATGAGCCGCGTCAATCAAGAACCGAAACGATCGCCTTGGCGAGTTCGTCCATGCCGTCCTCGGGTAGGCCGGCGACATTGATGCGGCTGTCGCCGACCATGTAGATGCCGTGCTCGGCGCGCAACCGCTCGACCTGCGCTTCGGTGAGGCCAAGGCGAGAAAACATGCCGCGATGGCTGGCGACGAAATCGAAACGGTCGGAATTGGACTGCCGGCGCAGCGCCTCGGCGAACTGGACCCGAAGCCTGAGCATGCGCAGCCGCATCTCTTCGAGCTCGGCTTCCCAGTCGGCGCGCAAGGTGGCGTCTTCGAGCACGATGCGCACCGCGGCCGCACCATGGTCCGGCGGCATCGAATACATGGCGCGCGCCGCCGACAGCATCTGGCTCATCGCCACGTCCGCCTGTGCGCCGTCCCTGGCCAGGATCATCGCCGCGCCGACGCGGTCGCGGTAGACGGCGAAATTCTTCGAGCAGCTTGAGGCGACGACCATTTCCGGAACCTTCGCGGCCAGCAGGCGCAAGCCGAGGGCATCGGCCTCAAGGCCATCGCCAAAGCCCTGATAGGCGATGTCGACAAACGGCAGCAGCTCGCGCTCGACGACCAGATCGGTAACGGCTGCCCACTGTGCCGCATCCAGATTGGCGCCGGTCGGGTTGTGGCAGCAGCCATGCAGCAACACGACGTCGCCGCTCTTTGCCGTCCGCAACGCGGCCAGCATGTCGTCGAAACGAACGGCGCCCGAGGCCGCATCGAAATAGGGATATTCACGGATCTGCAGGCCGGCGGCGCGCATCACCGGCATGTGGTTCGGCCAGGTCGGATCCGATAGCCAGATGGTTGCATCCGAGCGCGTCCGCTTCAGCAGTTCCGCCACCAGCCGCAGCGCGCCGGAACCGCCGGGCGCCTGTGCGGCGCGGATGCGCGTCATGTCGGCGCCTGGACCGAAGGCGAGCTTGGCCATCACTGTGTTGAAGCCGGTATCGCCGGCAAGGCCGAGATAGGTCTTGGTGTCCTGACCCTCCAAGAGCCGCTTTTCGGCTTCGCGCACGGCGCGCATGACCGGCGTCTTGCCGTCGCGATCCTTGTAGACGCCGACGCCGAGGTCGACCTTGTCGGGGCGCGGATCGGCGCGATAAAGGCCGATCAGGGCCAGGATCTTGTCGGCGGGGGCGGGCTGCAGGGCTTCAAACATCGATACGGCTCCAATGGCGGCGGAGTGATACGCAAATCGGTCGCGTTTCGCCAGCGGTTTTAGCTAGGTGATCCAGCCTGAGACGGGGGTGCCGGGAAGCCTGCCCTGCACGCTCCCCGTGATATGGACGGGGTTCGGTGCGGAACCCATTGATGCGCGTGGGAAAATGACCAGCCAACATCAACAGAGCCACCACGCCATCGTCCGCGCCGGCATGAGCGCTTCCGTGCGCAAATTTCGGCTTTGCCACGGCCAGTGGTCAGCCCCCACCGTGCCTGTCTTTCACAGCCTGCCGCAACAGATAGGCGACCGCGCCCAGCACCATCAAGGCCAGCCCGAACCATGTCAGGGCATAGGCCAGATGGTTGTTGTGGAACGAAACCACCGTCAAGCCGCCGACCGGCCACCCTCCCGGATTGGGCGTGGCATCGGCATCGATGAAATAAGGAGCGACCTGCCCGAGGCCTTGCGTCGTGGCGATCGCCTGCACATCGCGCGAATACCAGCGGTTGGCGGCCGGATCGTTGGTACGCAGGAAGCCGCCTTTCGGTTCGCTGATGCGCAGCAGGCCGTGAATTCCGGTGTGATTGCCCGAGGGCTTGCCTGCGAGGCGGGTTGCCGGATCGCGCTTGTCCGTCGGCACGAAGCCCCTGTTCACCAGAATCGTGAAGCCATCATCCGCTCGGAACGGCGCCATTACCCAGAAGCCACCGCCGCGATCGGTGACCGCCTGGACCAGGGTTTCGCGATCACCGAGAAACCGGCCCGTGACGGCAAGCTGGCGATACTCGTCATCCCTGGCGTTGATCTCTGGCCAGGCCGAAGGCGCCGGGGCGGCCACAGGTACTGCCTTGAGACGCTGGTCGACACGCTCGATCAGGTCGAGTTTCCAGACGCGGCGCTCCAGCTGCCAGACACCAAGCGCCGAAGAGCCGGTAATGCCGATGGCCCCGCAAAGGCAAAGCACCAACAGCGTCCATGGTGAACGCGTAACCCTTTGGCCGTCGCCTGTATTCGAATGCGGTGTCGTCCGTGCCTGTTCATCCAAGCCAGGTCCCTCTCTCAGGGTATCTGACTCATGTCATGGCCGGGCATCATGTTGACGTTCAGATGGTACATGACCCAGAGTGAGCCCGTCAGCGCGATCACCACCAGGATGAGGGTGAAGATCAGGGCCATCATGGTCCAGCCGTTCTCCGACCTGGTGTTCATATGCAGAAAGAACACCATGTGGACGATGATTTGCACGACGGCGAAGGCCATGATGGCAATCGCCGACGCCATCTGATTGCCGAGCGCGTTGGTCATGACCAGCCAGAAGGGAATGGCGGTCAGCACGACGGACAGGCCGAAGCCTGTCAGATAGCCGCGCAGCGAGCCGTGATCGACGCCGTGATGCGCGTGGCTCTGGTCGCTGGTGTCTGTTTGATGCCCGGCGCTCATCGCAACATTCCCATCAGATAAACGAAGGTGAAGACGCCGATCCAGATGACGTCGAGGAAGTGCCAGAACATGCTCAGGCACATCAGGCGCCGCTGGTTCGCGACGATCAGCCCATGCCTGGAGACCTGCACCATCAGCACCACCAGCCAGATCAGGCCGAAGGTGACGTGCAGGCCGTGCGTTCCGACCAGCGTGAAGAACGACGACAGGAAGCCGCTGCGCTGCGGCGTCGCCCCCTCGTGGATGAAATGGGCGAATTCGTAGAGTTCGATGCTGAGAAAGGCGAGGCCGAACAGGCCAGTGATCACCAGCCACACCTGCATGGGCTTCACCCTTCCCTTCGCCATCTCCAGCATCGCGAAGCCGTAAGTGATGGAGGACAGGAGCAGCATCGTGGTGTTGAGCGCGACCAGCGGAAGATCGAACAGGTCCTTCGGCGCGGGTCCGGCCGCGTAATTGCCACCGAGCACGCCGTAGACCGCGAACAGCATCGCGAAGATGAGGCAGTCGCTCATCAGATAGATCCAGAAGCCGAGCATGGTGCTGCTGCCGCTCTCGGCATGGCCGTGGTCGTCTTCCAGGTGGAAGACTGTGTCGTCGATCACCGTGTCGGCGTGTGCCATGGTGCTTATCCCGCCTGGCTGGTGGCTGCGAGCAGGCGTGTCCGCTCGTCCTCGACGCGGGTGACGTCACTGGACGGAATGTGGAAGTCCCGGTCGTAGTTGAAAGTATGCGCGATGGCGTAGCCGATCAGGGCGACGAAGCTGACGATCGCCAGCCACCAAATGTACCAGATGAGCGCCATGGCAAGCACCACGCTCAACCCGGCCAGGACGACGCCGGCTCCGGTGTTGCGCGGCATGTGGATGTCGCGGAAGCCCGTCAACGGACGCTGGTAGCCGCGATTCTTCATGTCCGTCCAGGCGTCGAGATCGTGGACGACCGGCGTGAAGGCGAAATTGTAGGCCGGCGGCGGCGAGGACGTCGCCCATTCGAGCGTACGCCCGTCCCACGGATCGCCGGTATCGTCGCGAAGCTGCTCCCGCCGGCGCACGCTGACGAAGATCTGGATGAGGAAGGACAGGATGCCAAGCAGGATCAGGAAGGCGCCGAAGGCGGCGATGATGAACCAGATCTGCAGCGAGGGATCCTCAAAGGTGCGCAGCCGGCGCGTTACGCCCATCAAGCCGAGGATGTAGAGCGGCATGAAGGCGAACCAGAAGCCGACCACCCAGAACCAGAACGACATCTTTCCCCAGAACGGATCAAGCCGGAATCCGAATGCCTTGGGGAACCAGTAGCTGATGCCGGCAAACAGGCCGAACAGCACGCCGCCGATGATGACGTTGTGGAAATGCGCGACCAGGAACAGGCTGTTGTGGAGCACGAAGTCGGCTGGCGGAACCGCGAGCAGCACGCCGGTCATGCCGCCGACCACGAAGGTCAGCATGAAGGCGACCGTCCACATCATCGGCAGTTCGAAGCGGATGCGGCCACGGTACATGGTGAACAGCCAGTTGAATATCTTGGCGCCTGTCGGGATCGAAATGATCATCGTTGTGATGCCGAAGAACGAGTTGACGCTCGCTCCCGATCCCATGGTGAAGAAGTGATGCAGCCAGACCAGGTAGGACAGGATGGTGATGACGATGGTTGCGTAGACCATCGATGTGTAGCCGAAGAGCCGCTTGCCGCAGAAGGCCGAGGTCACTTCGGAGAATATGCCGAAGGCCGGCAGGATCAGGATGTAGACCTCGGGGTGGCCCCAGATCCAGATCAGGTTCACGTACATCATCGGATTGCCGCCGAAGTCGTTCGTGAAGAAGTTGGTGCCGACATAGCGGTCGAGAGCCAGCAGGGCCAGCACCGCCGTCAGCACCGGGAAGGCGGCGACGATGAGCACATTGGTGCAGAGCGCGGTCCAGGTGAAGATCGGCATTCTCATCATGGTCATGCCTGGCGCGCGCATCTTGACGATGGTGCAGACCAGGTTCACGCCCGACAGCAGCGTGCCGACGCCCGCCACTTGCAGGGCCCAGATATAATAATCGACACCGACATCGGGACTGTAGCCGATACCCGACAGCGGCGGATAGGCAAGCCAGCCGGTGCGGGCGAATTCGCCGACGAACAGCGACATCATGACGATGACCGCGCCGCCGACCGTCATCCAGAAGCTGAAATTGTTGAGGAACGGAAACGACACGTCGCGCGCGCCGATCTGCAGCGGGACGACGAAATTCATCAGGCCCGTCACCAGCGGCATCGCCACGAAGAAGATCATGATCACGCCGTGCGCGGTGAAGATCTGGTCGTAGTGATGCGAATTGAGGTAGCCTTCCGAACCGCCGAAGGCCATCGCCTGCTGGAGCCGCATCATGATGGCGTCGCTGAAGCCGCGCAGCAGCATGACGATGCCGAGCACCATGTACATCACACCGATGCGCTTGTGGTCGACGCTGGTGAACCATTCGCGCCACAGATAGCCCCAGAGCTTGAAATAGGTCAGCGCGCCGACGAGGGCGATGCCGCCCAGCGCGACGACTACGAAGGTCGCGACCACGATGGGTTCGTGCAGCGGCAGCGACTCGAGCGTGAGCCGGCCGAAGATCGCCTTGAGAAGAGCAGGATTGTCGAACATGTCTTGCGTGGCGCCTCAGGAGTTGAAGGGCGACCGAAGCGTGCCGGTTGCGGAAGGTGACGGCAGTCGGATCGACAGGGGCGGTGGCCGTTGCAGACCAGCGCCGACTATCGGCGTCGAGGTCATCGGCGTGGCGGATTGATCAGCCTTCGAAGCCGCCAGTGCTTCTTCGGTCGTGCATATGCTGGCGACATAGGATGGGGCAGGGCCGAATATCGTGCCGCGCCGGGCGAACTTGTCATACAGCAGCGGCAGGGTGTTGCGGATGCCGGCCATTCCCAGACCGCCCTTGGCATCGATCTGCGACATCTCGCTCATGCACATCTTGCCGGGCTCGACGCACATGTTGAGGATCGCCTTGTAGAGATGGGCATCCACCGCCGCATAATGGCGCACGGGTTGGTTCTCGCTGGGCTGTTCGAGCTCCAGATAGCCGTTTCGGTCGAGTTTGCCGCCGCCGTCCTTTGCCTTCGCGATCCATGCCTGGAAACCGGCATCGTCTAGGCCGTGGAACGCGAAGCGCATTCCCGAGAAGCCGGCGCCGCTGTAGTTGGCGGAGAACCCTTCATAGTCGCCGGACTTGTTTATGACGGCGTGCAGCCTGGTTTCCATACCCGGCATCGCATAGATCTGGCCGGCCAGTGCTGGAATGTAGAAGGAGTTCATCACCGATGCGGAGGTGATGCGAAAGCTGATCGGCCGGTCGACCGGCGCAGCCAGTTCGTTGACCATGGCGACGCCGTACTCCGGATAGATGAACAGCCATTTCCAGTCGAGCGCGACGACTTCGACCTCAAGCGGGCGCACGTCCGGCGGCAGCGGCTTGCCGGCCGATACACGTCCGATCGGCCGATAGGGGTCGAGCAGATGCGTCCCCATCCACGTCACCGCGCCCAGGCAGATGATGATCAGAAGCGGCACAGCCCAAATGACGAGCTCGAGATGGGTCGAGTGGTCCCAATCCGGCTCGTAGCGCGCCTCGCGGTTGGACTGGCGGTATCGCCAGGCAAAGAATATGGTGAGAGCCATCACCGGTATGATGACGATCAGCATCAGTGCCGTGGACACCATCAGCAGGTCGCGCTGCTGCGCGGCGACGTCGCCGGCAGGGTTCATGACGACCATGCTGCAGGAGCCGAGCGATGCCAGCAGGGGCAGCAGGAAAAGGGTACGGAGACGGCTCAATGTATGACCTGTCGGTTGTTCCCCCCAGTGCTAGCCGCACCGCGGCAATGAAGGCATTGGACAATTTGTCCAATGCCGCAATGACGCGGCAGGCGTCATCAAAGCATCTGGCCCGCGCACATGGCAAGCGATCGTATGACACCGCGGCGGGGCGACGGAGAATGCTGTGAGCCCAACTTCGAAGATGGAAGCCGACGCAAGACGGATCAACGCGCGGCATCATGAGGTGAAGCCCGGCGAAATCGCCGTTGGCGTCATCATCGGCAGGACGTCGGAATTCTTCGACTTCTTCGTCTACGCGATCGCTTCCGTCATCGTTTTTCCGAAGCTCGTATTTCCTTATGCCGACCCGTTGACCGGCACGCTCTACTCCTTCGCCATCTTCGCGCTTGCCTTCATCGCGCGGCCGATCGGGACGGCGATCTTCACCGCGCTCGACCGCGCCTACGGACGCAGCGCCAAACTCACCATCGCGCTGTTCCTGCTGGGGACCTCGACCGTGTCGATCGCCTTCGTGCCCGGCTACGACCAGATCGGCCCGGCTTCGGCCTGGCTGCTGGCCATGTTCCGGATCGGTC
Source organism: Mesorhizobium sp. M0848 (assembly GCF_040319805.1). Lineage (NCBI taxonomy): Bacteria > Pseudomonadati > Pseudomonadota > Alphaproteobacteria > Hyphomicrobiales > Phyllobacteriaceae > Mesorhizobium > Mesorhizobium sp. M0848. The sequence continues at coordinate 31,657 of NZ_JAMYOM010000018.1, forward strand.
AGGGACTGGCGCTGGGCGGGACATGGGATGGACTTGCCTCGCTGCTGGCGTTGAATGCGCCCGAAAAGCGCCGCGGCTGGTATGCGATGATCCCGCAGCTGGGCGCACCACTCGGGCTCATCGTTGCCAGCGCCCTGTTTGCATATTTCGTCGGCAACCTGTCGGCCGAAGACTTCTTCAGCTGGGGTTGGCGCTACCCGTTCTTCGTCGCCTTCGCTATCAATGTCGTCGCCCTGTTCGCACGGCTGCGCATCGTGGTGACGCCGGAATACACCAAACTGTTCGAAGGCCAGGAACTGGAGCCGACTTCCGTCCGCGAGACGTTGCGCGCCGAAGGGCGCACTGTCGTGCTCGGCGCCTTCGCGCCGCTGGCGAGCTTCGCCCTGTTCCACATGGTGACGGTGTTTCCTCTGTCCTGGATTTTCCTGTTCACGCGCGAGGGACCGGCCCGGTTCCTGGTCATCGAGACGATCGGAGCCTTCTTCGGCCTGGCGGCAATCGCGATCTCGGGCTTCGTCGCCGACCGGGTTGGGCGCTGGCCCTTGCTAGGAGGCTCGGCGGTGGCCATCGCCGTTTTCAGCGGTTTCGCGCCACAGCTGCTCGATGGCGGCTTCGTCGGAGAGTCCGTCTTCATGGTATTGGGCTTCGTCCTGCTCGGCCTGTCGTTCGGCCAGTCTTCAGGAGCACTCGCCTCGAACTTTTCAAAGACCTACCGCTATACAGGTGCTGCGCTGACCTCGGACCTCGCCTGGCTGTTCGGCGCCGGCTTCGCCCCCATAGTCGCCCTGTTCCTGTCCGCCCATTTCGGGCTGATCTCGTCAGGCGCCTATCTGTTGTCGGGAGCGCTGTGCACGTTGCTGGCGCTGAGGCTCAACCAGCGCCTGGATCGGACGCCCGCTTGAGTGACCTGCTTGGCCAGGGCTGGGGACCTCCCGGCCCAATGACTCTGCACGACAAGACCAACAAACAGAATTTCCTGCTTCTGATCCAACTGCGCTGGATCGCGGTCGGTGGTCAGATCGTGACGATCCTGTTCGTCCGCTACGCGCTTGGCATCGGCCTGCCGCTGGTGCCGATGGCGGTGGTGATCCTGCTGCTGATCGCTCTCAATGTCGCCAGCCTGCGCCGGCACAGCAGCCAGGACGCGATCACCAACACCGAGCTGTTTCTTGGGCTGCTGCTCGACGTCACCGCGTTGACGGTCCAGCTTTACCTGAGCGGCGGCGCGTCCAATCCCTTCATTTCGCTTTACCTGCTCCAGGTCATCCTGGGCGCGGTGCTGCTGGAGACATGGTCGGTCTGGGCCCTTGTTCTCATTGCAAGCACGTGCTTCATCGCGCTGACCACTTTCTACCGTGAGATCAGCCTGCCCGCCGCACACGGTGCCGGGCTGTTCAGCTTGCACATCCAAGGCATGTTCATCTGTTTCGTCCTGGCGGCAACGCTTCTGGTGCTGTTCATCACCAGGGTCCAGAACAACATTCGCACCCGCGACGCCCATCTTGCGGATTTGCGCCAGCAGTCGGCGGAGGAGGCTCACATCGTCAGGATGGGCCTGCTCGCCTCTGGCGCCGCGCATGAGCTCGGCACGCCGCTGGCCACGCTTTCGGTCATCCTCAACGACTGGCAGCGCATGCCGGCTCTCGAGGCCGATCCGGATCTGGCGCAGGAAATCCGGGAGATGCAGGGCCAGTTGGACCGTTGCAAGAAGATCGTTTCGGGAATCCTGATGTCGTCGGGCGAATTGCGCGGCGAAGGCACGGTTCGCACCTCCGTCGACACCTTCCTGGCGGAGCTGGTGGCCGAATGGAAATCGACACGGCTGCCGCAAGGTTTCGAATACACCAGGCGTTTCGGCGCCAACCAGGAGATCGTCTCCGATCCTGCGCTCAAACAGGTGATGTTCAATGTACTGGACAACGCACTTGAAGCGTCGCCTCTATGGGTCGGGTTGATCGTCAGCCGCCACGCTGACGATCTTATCGTCGAAGTTGTCGACGCGGGACCGGGATTTGAAGAAGCCATGCTTGCTGAATTCGGCAAGCCCTATACGTCGACCAAAAACCGGCCAGGTAGCGGGCTCGGCCTGTTTCTGGTCGTCAATGTCATCCGCAAGCTGGGGGGTAGCGTCACCGTAAGAAATAGAACCGAGGGGGGAGCTTCGGTTACGTTGCATCTGCCGCTGGCTGCTCTGTCTCCGCGAGGGCACAATGCCGACTAAACGCACGCTGTTGATCGTCGAGGACGACATCGCCTTTGCCAACGCACTGCGCCGGTCTTTCGAACGGCGTGACTACGAAACGCATAGCTGCCGGAGCGTCGACGGCGTGCATGCGCTGATCGGCACCGTTGCCTTCCAATATGCCGTCGTCGATCTCAAGCTTGCCAGCGGCTCGGGCCTGGAATGCGTCAGGGCGCTGCACGAGCACGATCCTGAAATGCGGATCGTCGTGTTGACCGGCTTTGCAAGCATCGCCACCGCTGTCGAGGCGATCAAGCTCGGCGCCTGCCAGTATCTTGCCAAGCCCGCCAACACCGACGACATTGAAGCCGCTTTCGGCCAGGTCGAGGGCAATGCTTCGGTGCCGCTCGCCGAGCGACCAACCTCGATAAAGAACCTCGAATGGGAGCGCATCCACGAAATGCTGGTGGAGGCCGACTTCAACATTTCCGAGACAGCACGACGGTTGGGCATGCACCGCCGGACGCTGGCGAGGAAGCTGGAGAAGAGGCGTGTGAAGTAGGCACGATCTACTGCATTCCAGTCGCCACATTGGGCCCACTGCCGCCATGCCTGCCGTCGATGCACCGATGGAAATCACCCGCACAACGATTCCGGGAGCTTGTATTTCTCGGCTTCATCATGCGGTTCCAGGGATAGCCGCTCGATGCTGCGAGGCGAGGGTAGAGGCGAACGATGTCCTCAAAGGGAAAAAATGGGCAGGGCAGGGATTAAAATCCCCACATGCTCCGTAAACAGGACATGAAACCGTCGATGCCACGCTTTGACATCCTAGGACAGCTCGGTTCGCTGCGTCGCTATGCGCGCTCGCTGACGCGCGACAGCACCGACGCCGAGGATCTTGTCCATGACGCGCTGGTGCGCGCCTATGAGCGGCGCAGCACGTTCCGCTCCGGCGGAAACCTGCGCGCGTGGCTGCTGTCGATCGTCCACAACACCTTCATCGACAAGATGCGGTCCCGCAAGTCCGAAGCGTCGCGCGTCGAACAGGCTGGATACCTGGCCGACGGCAGCACGCCGGCACCACAGGAACATTCGGTGCGCCTAGCGCAGGTGCGCGAGGCTTTTTTCAGCCTGCCGGAAGAACAGCGTTCAGCGCTGCACCTCGTCGCCATCGAAGGCCTCTCTTATCAACAGGCCGCCGATGCCAGCGGCGTGCCGCTCGGCACGCTGATGTCACGCATCGGCAGGGCGCGCGCCGCACTGCGCGAGATGGAGGAGCCGGCGAAGGCAAAAAACCATCTCAGGATCGTTGGAGGCCCGTCATGACCGCAACTGTCGATCCCGTGACCGATATCGACCTCGACGCCTATGTCGACGATCAGGTCGACGTCACCCGCCGCATCGAGGTCGAAGCATTCTTGTCCGCTCGCCCGGAGGCGGCGGCGCGCGTGATGTCGGATCTCAGGACCCGCGATGAACTGCGCGTGGCGCTTGCCGGTTCCGCAGGTTTGGCCGGCTCCAAAGGCATGGCGCGGTCCGCGACCGCCGATGCCGCGCGGCGGCTGGAGAGGGGGCTTGCCCGCGGCCGGCTCTTCGGCGTGTTGCAGCGCGCGGCGGCGGTCGCCGGCTTCGTCGCCGCCGGCTGGCTGGCAAACGGCATCATCGGGCCGATGTCGGTGACCAAGGTCGTCGCCTCGCCGCAGCCGCCCGCCTATGTCGACGAGGCGGTGCAGGCCCACAGGACGACGCTGGTGCGCGAGAGCATGCCCTCGCAGCCGGAAGCGCCCAATTACAACGCCGGCGAAATCCGCGCCGCCACTGCCATCGTCATGCCGTCGCTGCCGACGGATTGGAGGGTGCGCGACGTGCAGATCTATCCGTCGCGCTTTGGGCCGAGCGTCGAGATGGCGGTCGAGACGAAAGACATGGGGCTGGTGTCGCTGTTTGCGATCCGGCCCGGAACCTTCGACGTCGTCAAGCCGACGATAGCGCCCTCGGGCGACATTTCGTCGGCCTATTTCCAGATCGGCGATGTCGCCTATGCGGTGGTCGGACGAAGCGAGGTCCACGACCTCGACCGCGCCGCCGAGACGCTTGCCAAGACGCTTTACTGATCGATCCACAAAGGAGAACGCAAATGAACACCCCCAATCTGGGATATCGCGTCGGCGCCGGCGCCCAAACCGGAGCCATCTTCGACGAGGGCCTGCGCCAGCATATGCTGCGCGTCTACAACTACATGGGCGTCGGCCTTGTGGTCACCGGTCTCGTCGCCTTCATGATCTCATCGACGCCGGCGCTCTACGTGCCGATCTTCTCCAGCCCGCTGAAATGGGTGGTGATGCTGGCACCGCTCGCCTTCGTCATGTTGTTCTCGTTCAAAATGCAGACCATGTCGGCGGCGAGTGCCCAGGCGATGTTCTGGGCCTTCTGCGCGGTCATGGGCCTGTCGCTCGCCTCCGTGTTCTTGGTCTTCACCGGAACCAGCATCGCGCGCACCTTCTTCATCGCCGCCACCATGTTCGGCGCCACCAGTCTCTACGGCTACACGACAAAGCGCGACCTGACCCAGTTCTCGTCGTTCCTGATCATGGGCCTGATCGGCGTGGTGATCGCCAGCATCGTCAACATCTTCCTCGGCTCGACCGCGCTGCAGTTCGCCATCTCGGTGATCGGCATCGCCGTGTTCATCGGCCTGACCGCCTGGGATACGCAGACGATCAAAGAACAGTATGCCGAGAATTTCGACGCGGAATCGCGCCAGAAACTTGCCGTCTTCGGCGCCTTCTCGCTCTATCTGAACTTCATCAACATCTTCCAGCTGCTGCTGAATTTTACCGGCGAACGCGAATAACGACTATTCGCTGTGGGCAAGAGCGAGGGTTATTGCTCTTGATGCGGAGAGGTGGCCGGAGGGAGATCCTCCGGCCACAATTCGTTCCTGCAGAACCAGGCTACACCTTGAGTCCCCAAGAGCTTTTGCTAGTCTGCCGACCGCGCCGGCCTTCAACAACGACCCGCGAGGAAATGTGGCACAGGACAGCCAAACGCTTCATGGCGACGGCATCTCGGCGACCATCGTCGCGCAGGGTGCCGAACTGATTTCGCTGCAAGACGCGCACGGATTTGAATTCCTGTGGCAGGCGGGGCCAGAATGGCGGCGGCACTCGCCGGTGCTGTTCCCGATCGTGGGGCGGCTGGCGGGCGATCATCTGCGCCATCGCGGCCGGACCTATCCAATGACGCAGCACGGGTTTGGGCGCGACAAGCCGTTTGCCTGGACGCAGAAGGGGGCGAGATCCTGCACGCTGGTGCTCACTGACGACGCCGACACCTGGGCGCGCTATCCGTTCGCCTTTCGGCTTGAAGTGACCTATACGCTGGTCCGCCAGCAGCTTGATGTGACTTTCGACGTCACCAACACCGGTGATGAGCTCCTGCCGGCATCGATCGGGGCGCACCCGGCATTCAATTGGCCCTTGCAGCCGGATTTGGCCAAGACGGATTACCGGCTGATCTTTGCCGATGATGAGCCGGCGCCGATCCGCCGCCTTAAGGACGGACTGCTGCTGAAAACGCCACAGCCGACGCCTGTCGAAGGCAACATACTCCCGCTCTCTGAGCGGTTGTTCGACGAGGACGCGGTGATCATGGACCAGCCCGCCAGCTCCAGCGTGCGTTATGCCGCCGAGCGTGGCCCGGCTCTGGAGATGTCCTGGCAAGGGGTTCGGGAGTTGGGCGTCTGGTCAAAGCCGGGCGGCGCGCCATTCCTTTGCATCGAACCCTGGCACGGCCTTGCAAGCCCGGTGGATTTCGATGGTGATTTTGTCGACAAACCAGGCCTGATGCTGATCGCGCCGGGTGCAAGGCGCGTGATGAGCTATCAGATACGGCTGCTGCCGCGGTATGCGCCAACAGCCGATTGGAGTGAGCCCCGTGACTTCTGAAACAATCGAGATCTACCATCCACGTGGTGTTTCGAATTTGGGCGAATGGGACATTGAGGGTCTCAAGCTCAAAGTCTATGGCCTCGTCGCAGACAACAAGAAGGTCGACGGCCCCCTGGCGACTCTGGCGCAGTCAATCGTGCGACAGGAGGTTCTGCCGCGTGTGGTGGACGAGGGTGGCGACAATGGCATGGGCTTTGTGATCATTCATCCGGGTGAGCTCGGCGTGTCCATCTTAGTTCACTGGTGGATACAAGGTTCGGTGCTTTGTCAGCACATCTATCGGAAGCTGTATTTCGCTACCGTACCGATGGATACGGTAAAGCGACCTGTTATTGCCTGTGTTTGGGAATTGGCTCTGATAAATGCCGAACAGGAAGCTTGGCGAAAAACGATGATGAAAGGCGAGCCCAGTCCGTCAGGATACATGGGCGCACGGCCTGACTTCGAAGCTGCATAAGCCCATGATCGACCATTGCGTGGTGGTCGCTCAGACCGTCGGTGCCCTATGAAGCTGTATTTCAGCCGCAATCCCAATCCTCGATTGGCGGTCGCGGCGGCACTCCATCTCGACGCGAAAGTCGAATTTGAATTCGCCTCGCCCTTCGCTCCGGGGCAGGCGGAGAAATATCGGCCGTTAAATCCCAATCTCTCACTGCCCATCCTTGTGGATGATGAGGGAAAGAGCCTCTGGGAGGCAGACGCCATAGCCTGCAGGCTCTCGCGCGACGCGCATTCGGATTTCTGGCGCACCGGCGATGACGAACCCGAGATGATCCGTTGGCTCAGCTGGGGCAAGGAGCACTTCGCACTCGCTTGCGACACGGTGCATTTCGAACGTGGGACCAAACAGCGGTACGGCATCGGCCCGATCGATCAGAAGCGGGTGGAGGAGGGCCTAAACCAATTCCATACGGCCGCGGCAATACTCGACGCCGTGCTTGCCGAGCGGCAGTGGCTGGTCGGGAATTCGGTTTCCTATGCCGATTTTCGAATGGCGACCTTTCTGCCGTTCAACGATGCCGCCAGATTGCCGCTCGACGATTATTCCTCTGTCAGCCGCTGGTACCGTCGGCTTGAAGACATCGACGCCTGGCGTGACCCTTTCAAGGGGATGGATGCACCCGAATTGCCGCCGGTGCCGCAAACGGCTGTCGCGGACCAGCGGTGAGAACGCGCGCGAAGAGCCGCGCAGCAGGCCGAGTCTACCAAGGCAATGATGTGCGGGGGATCGGATGAATATCTATGTCCTGAGTGTGGTCGAAGGACAGGAATGGGTCCTTCCTCGACAGGCGGACGACTACCAGCTGTTTTCGACGCTCTGCGGCCGGAAGCAGACACAATGGCATCCGCCCGGGATGGAGATCCTGCGCGAACACGACGACGGTACGTTCCGGCAATATTCAGATTTTCCATGGCTTGGCGAGCATGTGCTCATCCTGCGGCGAGGGCGTTGAAGTTGCTTCGGCCAACCCTCGAACCGTACGGTGAATTCCTGCCGCTTCGTGCTGACGAGCCAATATCGCTCTGCAATGTCACCACCGTGATCGATGCGCTGGACGAGGAACGTTCAAAGATCGTTCGCTTTGACGATGGCGGCATAATGGTGATCGAAAGCCTCGTCCTTCGAGCGGACGCAATCGGCGGTACCGAGATATTCAAGCTGCCCGAGCGTGCGGACGGGGTGCGAATATCCGATATCTATCTGCAGGAGACGATCGTACGCCGGATCGGGGAGCTTGGGCTCAAGGGCATTGCTTTCAACTTGGTCTGGAGCGACGAGCCGGTCGGACAAGGCAGGATCGAATACCCAGGTGTGGAAAAGGGCATTTCAACCGCAAGCTCGCTCACGCGCTTTTGGGCAGGTCTGCGGCGGAGAGCAGGATTTTGACGTCAAACCTGCCGGACGACGGTGCCGACCACATTGACGAGAAGGCGCGCGGCGGTCAGCGCTGACAGGTCGTCAATGTCAGCCGGAGGATAGAACTCGACAAGGTCGAACCCTGCGATCCGGGCCCGTCTGCCGAGGCCGGCGATCAGGTCGATCACCTCCATGTAGGTGAGGCCGCCGGGTGTACGCGCCGCCACGCCCGGCATGATGCTTGGATCAAGGCTGTCGCAGTCGAGGGTGACGACAACCCGCGCGCCTTCCGGAATATGCCGGAGCGCGGCTTCGACGCCCTGAGCGTGAACCTCGCGGGCGGTCACGAAGCGGCTGCCATAGCGCCGTGCCGCTTCGATCTCGGTGATGCGTGCGCTGCCGACGCTGCGCAGGCCGACTTGCACCATGCCTCCGACATGCGGCATCTCGCTCGCCCTGCGCATCGGGCTCGAATAGCCGTAGCGTTCGCCATGCACCTCGTCGCGCCAGTCGATATGGGCGTCAATCTGCAGGACCCAGACCGGCCCGTGCTCCGCAAAGCCGGAGAGGAAGGGAATGGTCATGGAACAGTCGCCGCCGATCAGGATCGGCACGGCCGGCAATACCAGGATTTCGCGCGTCTTTGCCTCGATCCTGACCCTGTTGCCGGCATTGTCATGCATGGTGGTCAAGATATCGCCGACGTCGATGCAAGAGGCCGGCTTGCCGTCGAACAGCGGGCCACCGAGATCGAAATCCCAGTGCTCGACGAGCGCGGCATCGTCCTGGCTCGCAGTTCGGATGGCATCCGCCGCCAAGGCATGGCCGCGGCTGTCCTTGCCGGGATAAGTGCTGCCGTGACCGGCTCCGAAGATCACTGCGCGGGGCATGTGACCATCTGTCAGGCGATCGGGAAAGCCGAGAAAGGGAGGCGAGGGTGTCATGGCTTGATGGATCCTGATGATGGCTTAGCGCACGCCAATCGGTTGCGTCTAAGTCAAGCGCCTCGGCTTCAGCTTTGTGGGCCGATTGGGTAAGCCCAATAAACTCTAAAACAATCGAGATCGATCACCCACCTGGTGTTTCAAATTTGGGCCAATGGGACATTGGCGGTGGCATGGGCCGATCTCGAGGCGACATTGCGCTGCCGACGAGGACGTTGGCGGTTTGGATCGGCAGGCGCGATCCCGAAATTTCCAGTGCGTGACGAGAATGAACCTTGGCTGGTCGCCTGGTAGCGGAACCAGGCGAGGTTCACGTTGTTACCACAGCGGGCGACTACCGGTTGCCGGATTCGGAGTCATCGTTTCATGACCAATGGTCCATTGCCTGAAAACGTTCTGGTCTCGCTTCCCAAGATAGATGCAAAAGCGGCGCCGACGCTCAAAAATGCCGAGGCGGAGGTATTTTACACGGAAGCAATCCGCGAGCTTACCGCCACCGACATACCCTTTCTGGTCGCCGGGACTTACGCGGTAAGCGCTTATACGGGTGTCACCCGCCAGACCAAGGACCTCGATATTTTCTGCAAGGCAGGCGATTACGCGCGGATCCTCGCCCATTTCAAGCAGCTTGGATATGCCGTCGAAATCGAGGATGACCGGTGGCTCGGCAAGGTGTTCAAGGGCACGCATTTCTTCGACGTCATATTCGGCTCGGCCAACGGCACGGTGCCTGTTGGCGACCTGTGGCTGGAACACGCCCGCCAAACAGAGCTGTTGGGCAGCAGGGTGCGGATCATCGGCCCGACCGAACTCATCTGGTCCAAATGCTTTATCCAGGACAGAGGGCGACACGATGGCGCCGATATCGCTCATACGATTCTCAAGGCGGGCGATCAGATCGATTGGCACCGGCTGCTTTCTTATCTGGAGGTTCATTGGGAGGTTCTGTTGATGCAGCTTATCAATTTCAGATGGATCTATCCGAGCGAGCGCGATCATATCCCGGCGTGGCTGCTCGATGAATTGCTCGACCGCCTCGCCAAGCAACGGCAGTTGCCGTCTCCAAGGATGAAGATCTGCCGTGGGCGGCTGCTTTCGCAAACCGATTACGAAATCGACGTCAAGGAATGGGGCTTCGCCGGCGTCGGTGGTGTGGGAGAATTCCGTGATGGCTGATCCCGTCAAGAGCAGCGGGCCCAAGGACGGCGCACGCGCGCTCAAAGTTGCCGCGGTCGGGGATCTCCATGTGCGGGAAGATGCGCAAACCTCGTATCGAAACCTCTTCGGCGAAATTTCGAGCGAAGCGGACATTCTCGTTCTCACGGGAGATCTGACCAATCTCGGCAAGCCTCGTGAAGCGGAGATGCTGGCCGAGGATCTGCGCAACTGCTCGATCCCGGTCGTGGCGGTGCTCGGCAATCATGACTACGAGTCTGGTGCGGTGGAAGACGTCACGAACATCCTGCGCCAGGCGCATGTTCATCTCCTCGACGGGCAGGCAGTCGAAATCGAAGAGGTGGGTTTTGTCGGCGTGAAGGGATTCATAGGCGGCTTCGGGTCACGCATGCTCGGCTCATTCGGTGAACCGGCCATCAAGACGATGGTCGCCGAAAGCGTGAACGAGGCAATGCGACTTGAAAACGCGATGCGCCAGGTGCGGGCGAAGCGCACGCTGGTGATCCTCCACTATGCGCCGATTGCCGACACAGTCGCGGGAGAACCGCCGGAGATATTTCCATTTTTGGGCTCTTCACGCCTGGCGGAGACGATCGATCGATTCCAGGTTAGTGCTGTCGTGCACGGTCATGCACATCGCGGTTCTTACGAAGGTCAAACGCCTGGCGGAGCCAAGGTCTACAACGTCGCCATGCATGTGACCAAGCCAAGCGGCCGCCCCTACGCCTTGCTCGAAATCTGACGCCAGCGGCATGCGCCGTGGTGCCCATTGGCCTGAACTCAATTGGTGGCGTTGATCGACTTCGCCAACTCTTCCAGCTTCCGGGGATCGTTGCCGTGACGGCGCACCAGTTCGCGAGCCTGCCTGGACGGCAAATCGGTCGTGGCCGCCAGTTGTCGCACCTGCTGATCGTCGATGGCGACCTGCGGCAATGTATGGTCGATATTTCCTTGCTTGTCCTTCATCGCGCTTCTCCTTGATCCCTGTCGATGACAACGGCTCGAAAATCCGACCGGTTCCGAACGATCTGCAAACTTTTGGGCCGGCACCTGGGCGGACCAACATGCGCGTGCCCTGAGGGCGTAACGATCTCGATGGCTGGATTCTGCCAGGAACCATGCCACGGCGCACGAGTTGTTCCGACTGAACGGAGATAGTTAGATGCCACAGCCAAGACAGCCAGACCCAAATCGCGATGTGCCCGTGCCGCCTCCAACATGGAAGCCCCAGCCGATCGAGGAACCCGAACCGGAAAGGCTCCCGGACGAGACCCCGCTGCCCAATCCCGACGAGAATGAAGAGCCTCCCGTCCACGCATAGACGAAGGGGAGCTTCTTTATCGCGGGGCAAGTGCGCAACCTCGAGACAGAAAGCCCATCGCCTGCAGATCGGCAAAGTTGAATGGTTGCTTCGGCGCCTCAAGTCGTCGTCTGGATGATCAGGGTCAGCGTGCCATCGCCATCTATGTTTGCAGCGACAACCTGCGAGGAATTGAGCCCATTCGCCCTCAAAGCCGATGTCGCCTGAGGCGAAGCATCGACTGAGTTTTGCAGGCGAAGCAAATCTTCGGCGCTGGTTTGATTGATCACGGCATCCGCCTGCGCCTTGATTTCGTCAGGCAAATCCTCGACGGCGATAATGGCAACGCCGGTGAAATTCAAATCAGCAGAGCCTGGATCTGGCAGCGCCAGCTCCGGTTGCACTTCGCCCTGCGGTGGCGTCACCTGGGGAGGCTGCGGGCCAACAGTTTGGGCGTAGACGGGCTGAATGATGACCGCCCCGGAAAGTGCGAGAGCTATCGTCAACATGCGCATGGTCGCTCCTTGCATCCTCGAGGAGATTTTGAAGAAACCCCCATGCTGAGCGATGGTTCCCGCGGGGCTGGTCCCGCCGGGCGATTTCGTCCCAACTCACCCCAGAGAGACGCCGAAAACCTTGGCCAGGGCGTCCGTCACACGGCTGTCTCCCAACCGGTTGGGCGGTTTCGTACGGAATCGTACCATCGATTGATCTGCACCTTGGACAGGATCAAAATCAAGCAGAGGTGACCATGGGAGGGAGCCGCATGAGCATCGCCAGATGGGCAATAAGACCTGTCGGTACCGCCAAGGCGTTTCTGGCAGAGGAGCTTCGAAGTGCGCGATACGGCGACATTGTTTCGGTCAAAGCGGCGATAGAGGCCGCTCGCAGGGACGCGCCTTATTTGCAGGACACAGACGATGAGTTGATGGAGACGATCGTCGAGCTGGCACGGGAACTGGGGCTGGCCGTCCTTTTTGACTCTCGCGATTGACCGATGAGCCATGGCTGGAGGACTCACCGGCGGTTGAAGCGATTTGGTACGAAATCGACAATTGGCTCATGGCCGAAAATGCGCAATCATTGGGAAATGGGACGACGGTTGGACGACAAACTCGATTGCAAGGCTTGTGGGACTATCCAAATGGACATTCCCGACAACGCGGAGGAATCGACGCCAATTCATTGCAGCAATTGCGGCGCCTTTCTCGGCGAGTGGGGCGAATTGCAGGACGATTTCTACCGTCAGGCTCGCGGTACCGAAGCATTCGACTTGCGCAACGGAACCATTATCAAGAAGTAGCGCGCAACAACGCGGCCTCCGAATAACATCGGTAAATCCACAGGGGTTGGCAGATCTAGCCGACGTCGATGACGACCATCAACCCGCCGCCGCCCTTCTCCTCGACATTGTTGTTCGTCGTGTGATGCGGGATGTGGCAGTGAATGAGCCACTTGCCGGGACGCAGCGCCTTCCACACGACGTCATAGCGCTGTCCCGGTCCGACATTGATGGTATCGGCCAGGAAGCGTGCCGAGGGAGAAAGCGTCTCCGTCACGGGCGACGACCTCGAAGGGTCCGCCATGGATATGCATTGGATGGACGAAGCCGTTGTTGGTGCCGATGAAACGCACCTTCAGCGTCTCGCCCACCTTCATAGGAATGGTGTCGGTTGCGGGATAGGCCTTACCGTTGATGGTGAAGAAGTTCGGCATGCCGCCTTCCATTGGCATTGAGGGGTAGGTCAGCCCATCACGCACCAGCCATTCCTGAAGTTCGATGACATAGTCGTGGTCAGCCGGAACCTCGTCGGCAGGATTGGCGGGATCGATGATCAGCGCCCCATAAAGCCCCAGCGCCTGGGTGCGGTCCGGCTTGGCATGCGGATGATAGAAATAGGTCCCGTGCTGGGTCGCGGTGAATGCATAGGAATAGGATTGTCCAGGTTCGATCGGCGGCTGGGTGATCTCGGCAGGCCCATCCATCTGGTTCGGCAGAATCATGCCGTGCCAATGCACCGTGGTTTCTTCGGGCAGGTCGTTGGTGACGTCGATGCGAACCTTATCGCCCTGGCGAATGTGGATGCGCGGACCGGGAATCTGGCCATTGTAGGCATAGGCGTCGACCGCGACGTTGGGCAGGATCTGCCAGCGGACCACCGATGGTCTGAGCTCGAACACCTTGACGCCGTTCTCCAGGCGGAATGGCAGTTCCTGGTCGCCCTTGGCGGCAAGAGCATAGGACGAGGTAACGCGACGCGGATCGGTTGCAGCCATGTCACGCATGGCCTCCGCCGGCGTGTCGCGACCCATGATCATGCCTTGCGGCATGATCGCGCCGCCGACGTCACGCGCCGAAAGCGTCAGGTTCAGCCAGTTGGCCGGCGCGGCCATGCCGATCGCCAGCGCCAACACCGACACAATACCGAGGGCCGCAATCTGCGGCGTGGTAGCGTCCGTCTCCATCTGGTGGCCGCTGCGTTTGGACTTATGGGAGGTGTTGCGGCTTCGTCGGCCGTCGCCGGCGTTGGGGTGATGCATAGCATGCTGTTGGTGGGCGGTCGGCTCTCCACTGCTCGTTTCGTTCGCCTGCGGGCGCTGCGTCATCAATCCGTGCTTCAGCCCGCGCGCGACCAGCCAGACATTGGCCGGATAGGCGAGCGTGAAGCCAGCGATGACGCCGATCGACATCACGCCCCAGAACAAAAGCTCGTTCGGCTCCATGGCGCGCATGTCGCGCCCCATCATCAGAAAGCTCATGACGGGTGCCATGCCGGCCATCATGAAATTCATCGAGATGAACTCGGGCAGGAAGCTCTTGCGCACGTTCTCCCGGTAGGTGCCGCCCATCATCGATTTCATGAACAGCGATTGGAAGATGAACAGGCCGAAGGCAAAGCCCGCCAGATATTCGACGATGAGGTCGAGCCACATCGGCAAGCCAAGCGTTGCCGTGATGACTGCGGCGAGAATGATGCCGGTCGCATCGCCGGCAACGCAGTGGATGGTCGAACCGACCCCCTGTTTCCACAGCGGCCTGGTAAAGTCTTCATGCTCGCCCGGCCGTGGCTCCTTGTCTGCAAGCACATAAAGCAGCAGCCCCAATGGACCCATATAGAGGGTCACCAGGATGAAACCCCATTTCATCACCACCGGTTCGGGATTGTTGCGGTATTGATCGAAGCCGACATAAAGCGTCGAGGCGGCGGCAAGAGCGAACCAGACGGCAAGGAAATAGTCGATTGGCTGGATGAACATGGATGCATCCCGTCGCGGATCAGTAGCTTGTCACAAGCAGCCCCGTCGATGAACGCAGCCGGCGTGTTTATGATCCCGCCGGCCCAATCCGGTTGTGTCGAATTCTCCAGCCTGGCGCTCTTGTCGAAGCATTAACGCGCGGTAATTCCCTTGAAGGCGTGGGCGCTTCGCTGCCTCAACAGGAGCTGGCCATGAAACATCAAACACTCGACCAACTGCATGCCGTCGCCAAGATTGAATCGTCGGCTGCCTATTCCGCAATGACACGAAATCAGCGCGTAGAGCGCTGGGCTGAACTGCTGGAGCGTAATCCCGAGCGATGCCTTGGGGCCTTTGCAGCCACTGAACATTTGCACCCTGAAGCACGTGCGATGATGCGGGGCGAGGGTACGGCAATTTCGGTTGCCTTCGAAGATCCAGTGCTGCGCGCATCGGGTTTGAAAGACGACACATATGGTGAGGCAAAGCGCTTTTTCGAGTTGAACGACTGGCAGTTGCACGACATCGTCTGCGATTGCCACGTCGGCTCAACCATGAAAGCGCGCTGGGCTGCGACGCGGGTCCGCTCAGCCATCAGCGGCAGGTTCTTTGCGTGGTTGCGGCAAAGGATAATGCGCTGACCGTAGTTGGGGATCGTCGTCGCTTCGGTGCGGCATACGATCCCCTGTCTTGCCGATTGGATGTCTTGCCGATTGGATGTCTTGCCAATCGGAGGTCTCGCCGATGCGGATCAACGCTTGTCCTGGTATAGCCGGTCGGTCGCTCGGTCGCTCTCCCTTCGTTCGGCGGGTCCACGCCGACGACGTGCGATAACGGCATAGGCCATCAGCACGATCAGCAGCAATGGGCCGCCGGCAACGACGACCAACCACATGATATCTCCAAACATGGCGGCATCTCCTTTCCCAGACAACCGGCGAGGAGGAGAACCGTTCCGCGCAGCAGCAGGGCAATGCCACCTCGGTCATCAACTTACGGATTGCGTTCGTAGGTTCCGATGAGTTCAGCCTGCTCGAGCGAATGTTTCTGCGCCTCCCGCCAGATGCGCTCGATGCCCACGCTGGCCGGAATGGCGAGGCTCGGCGTGTCGAGCGCGGCCAACCGGAAATGGTAGTGGTGAACGCCATGTCCGACGGGTGGTTCAGGGCCGTCGTAGTAGGCGTTGCCAAAATCGTTCGTTGCTTGCCTGAGTGCGCCCGGACCCGGCTTGCCGCTTTCGGCCTCGGGAAGTTCCCTTGTGTCCGGGGAGATGTTGAACACCGCCCAATGACCAAACGTTCCGCTCGGCGCGTCAGGATCCTGAACGACGAGAACGAGGCTCTTTGCTTCATCTGGCACTCCAGACCATTTCAGCGGCGGCGATACGTTTTTGCCGTCTCGTGTGTATCTTTCGGGAATTTGTCCGCCTTCGGCAAAGGCGGCACTGCTAAGGGCAAGTGGCATGGTTCACTCCTTCCGGCGAAGTTGATCCCAGCGACGCGCAGGGCAGCTATTTGTTGGTCCGCATCTTTTGTCTTGGATCGATCCCGCCAGCGGCGGTCGTGTCGTTTTCGACGTCACCTTCGACCGTGTTCTCGCCTTCAAGCTCGAACTCTTCGCCTTCCTTGATCGTTCCCTTGGAAGTCCCGATACCAGGATTATTCGCCAAGTCGGCATCGCTTGGTTTTTTCCATTTCGGATGTTTGGTTCCGGTCATGAGAAAACTCCTTCGACGGGGATTGCAGTTTTGAAATCGCAGACCGGATAATTCGTTCCGGTTCCACGCCTCGGCTTCTTCATTGGTTCGCCGCGCGCCGCCTAAAGCCCGAATGGATAGGTGTCGGGAACGCCGGTTCTTGCATGCTCCGGGCCAAGCGGCGTCACTGCCGCGGTTTTGTCGAACCATACGAACGCGTCGAACTGCCGGGGCAGGGAAGCGTCCGCATAGTGGCTGCCCAGCTCGGTTTCCGGCCGGTAGATCACGCCGATAAATCGCTCCAGCCTGCGTTCCAGCAACCGCTCACGCAGCGTTGTGTCGCGCCCGAGGTCGAGCAGGAACCGCGACACAAGGGAATCGTGGCAAAGCCGTTCGTAGCTGTCGGCGTGCGACGCGCGAATTTGCTTCACCTCCATTTTGCCATCCCAGTTGCTGGCGGCCGCTACAGTGCCGGAATGCGTGCCCATACCGATCAGCGCTGCCTCATCCCCGAAACGCTGCCGGCAGAGTTGGCCGATGTTCAGTTCGTCCCTGACGACGCCCATCTCGGTAAAGCGGGCATCGCCGATATGGGAATTGTGCGCCCACACCACGGCCTTGGCGTTGGGGCCGCCGGCATGCAGCAAATGTTCCAACGTTTCGAACATGTGCGTGTCGCGCAGGTTCCAGGACTCCGCACCGCCATAGTAAATGATCCGGTAATAGTGTTCGGCGGACGCGATCAGCCGGGCATTCTGACTGGCATCGAGAAAGTCGGTGCCGTCCCTTTTTGCATATTCGAGCTGTTTGGCGAGCAAGTCCCGGCATTGTTCCAGCACCGCTTTTTCGCATTTTTGATAGCCGGCGGTGAGCACCGCGCGGCCGTAGGTGGACGGTTCGTGTTGCCAGGGCGTCAGGCAGCCATAGCGTTCGCGCGCGATCTTGGCTGCCTGGGGATCGACCCGGTCGAGATAGTCGAGGACCGCGCCGATGGAACCGCTCATATTGTAGATGTCGAGGCCGTAGAACCCTGCTTGCTCCGAAGGCTCTAGCTTCTCGTTGTGACGGCGCATCCAGTCGGTGAAGGCCGCGACATCGGTGTTGCGCCACATCCACGTCGGAAATCGCTGGAATGGCGCACCAGTGCCGGTTCGCGGCCGACGATGGCGAACGTAGCGGTCGATCGCCGCCGCGTCGGGCCAGTCCGCTTCGACCGCGACGATGGTGAAGCCGTGGCGTTCGATGAGCCTGCGGGTGATTGCCGCGCGCGCCCTGTAGAATTCGGACGTGCCATGGCTTGCCTCGCCAAGCAGAACAATGCGCCGGTCGGCGAACCGATCGAACAATGCGCCGAAGGCCGGATCGTCGAAATCGGGCAGGGGTTCGGCCGCGGCCGCGATCATATCAGGCAGGCTGATCGGATGGGGATGTCGAAGCGGACGACCGACGTCGGTGACCGTGCCGTTTTCCGACCAACCCTGCTCGCCGATCAGAGGGACGAAGCGCACACCACCGAAATCCTCCTCGCTATAGGTTGCGGCGCCTGTCCGGGTGACTTTGAGCAGACGTTGCAAATCCGGGTCGTCGCCGACCGGAATGACGAGCCTGCCGCCGACATCGAGTTGCTCCTGAAGGGCGAGCGGTGCGCCGGGACCGCTGGCTGTCACCACGATGGCATCGAACGGCGCCGCCTGCGGCCAGCCCTTGGTGCCATCGCCTGTCCGAACCTCGATGTTTTGGTAGCCGAGTTTTTCAAACCGCCGCTTCGCGGTTTCGGCCAAACTGGGATGACGCTCTATCGTGTAGACCTGTTCGACGATCCGGCTCATCACCGCGGCCGCGTACCCCGAGCCGGTGCCAATTTCGAGCACATGGTCACCCGGTTTGACATCCGCCATCTCGATCATGAACGCGACGATGTAGGGTTGCGATATGGTCTGGCCGTCGGCGATCGGCAGCGGCGTGTCTTCATAAGCAAATTCCTCGAAGCCGGGTTCGACGAAGGCCTCGCGTGGAACTTCGCGCATAGCCTGCAGAATCTCACGGTCATGGATGCCGCGCCGGCCGACATGGATTTTGACCATTCGATCACGGGCACGAGGAAGATCGAGCATCTTTTAGCTCCCCTTTGGTGCAACGCTTCGAGGCGATCCTTCGCGGTACCTGCCTTGAGCCTGCCTTCGCGATTCCAGTTTCTAACCGCCAGAAGACTTCAAGGTTCCCGACTATCTGCGGACAGAGCCGTGTGCCCGCCGGGATAGCGTCCGGTCTCTTGGCTGCGCGGGTCGCGACGCCGCCCCGGACGGCGGCAGTCGGGGGTTGATCAAGCGCAAAGATGCCCCAGTTATCACCAGCGAACCGAAGCTGGAGATGTCGATGAACGACAAGGCAGCCGCGACGCCGCAGGCTATCGGCCACGAACGGATCGACCTCTTGGACCGTTACTGGCGCGCCGCGAATTATATCTCGGTCGGCCAGATCTACCTGCTCGACAATCCGCTGTTGCGCGAACCGTTGAAGGCCGAACATGTCAAGCCGCGGCTGCTTGGACATTGGGGCACGACGCCGGGGCTGAATTTTCTCTACCTGCATATGAACCGCGTTATCCGCGAAAGCGACCTTGATGTTCTGTTTATCTGCGGCCCGGGCCATGGCGGTCCCGCAATGGTTGCCAACACCTGGCTCGAGGGCACCTATAGCGAGATCTATCCCGATATCGGGCAGGGCGAAGACGGCCTCAGGAAACTGTTCCGGCAGTTTTCCTTCCCCGGCGGCGTGCCAAGCCATGCCGCGCCCGAGACGCCCGGCTCAATCCATGAGGGCGGTGAACTGGGATATGCCTTGGTCCATGCCTTCGGTGCGGCCTTCGACAATCCGGACCTGGTGGTTGCCTGCGTCGTTGGTGACGGCGAAGCCGAGACCGGTCCGCTCGCGGCGGCGTGGCATTCCAACAAGTTCCTGAACCCGATGTCGGACGGCGCCGTCCTGCCGATCCTGCATCTCAACGGCTACAAGATCGCCAGCCCAACGATCCTCGGCCGCATGGACGACCAGGAATTGCGAAAGCTTTTCGCCGGCTATGGCTACGAACCGTTCTTCGTCGAAGGCCACGAGCCGCTTTCCATGCACCAGTCGATGGCCGCGACGCTCGACACGGTGCTCGATCGCATCCGGTCCATTCAGGAGCAGGCACGGGCTCCGGGATGGCATGGTCAACGCCCGCAATGGCCGATGATCGTGCTGCGCAGCCCCAAGGGGTGGACAGGTCCCAAGGAGGTCGATGGCGAGAAGGTTGAGGGTTTCTGGCGCTCGCATCAAGTGCCGGTGTCGAACGCACGCGGAAATGAGGACCACCGCACGATCCTCGAAAACTGGATGCGAAGCTACAAACCGGAAGAGCTGTTCGATGAAAGCGGACACCTGTTGCCAGAGCTAGCGGCACTTGCCCCAACAGGGACAAAGCGCATGGGTGCAAGCCCGTACGCGAATGGCGGACTGCTGAAGCGCGATCTTGTGCTTCCAGACTGGAAAAGCCTGGGGCTGGAAGTGCCGCGTCCAGGTGGCGTTATCGCTGAAGCGACGCGGATTTGCGGAAGCTATCTTCGCGAGGTGTTCCGCCTCAATGCCGAGGCGCGGAATTTTCGCCTGATGGGGCCGGACGAGACGTCATCCAACCGCCTCGATGAGGTGTTCGAAGTTACCGATCGGACCTGGATGCAGCGCATCGAACCCTACGACGTCCATCTTTCCCGTGACGGACGTGTCATGGAAGTGCTCAGTGAGCATCTTTGCCAAGGGTGGCTCGAAGGCTATCTGCTCACCGGCCGGCACGGCCTGTTCTCCTGCTATGAAGCCTTCATCCACATTGTCGATTCGATGGTCAACCAGCATGCCAAATGGCTGAAGACCTCCGGCGAGCTTGCCTGGCGCAAGCCGATCGCCTCGCTCAATTACCTTTTGACCTCCCATGTCTGGCGGCAGGACCACAATGGTTTCAGCCATCAGGATCCGGGCTTTGCCGATCTGGTCGCCAACAAGAAGGCCGATACGGTAAGGCTCTATTTTCCGCCGGACGCCAACACCCTGCTGTGGATCACCGATCATTGCCTGAGAACCTATAACCGCATCAATGTCATTACCGCCGGCAAGCAGCCGGCACCGCAATGGCTGTCCATTGAAGAAGCCGAAGCGCATTGCAAGGCGGGGGCGGGCATCTGGGAATGGGCCGGTACGGTTGCTCAGGGCGAGGAGCCCGATGTGGTCATGGCCTGCGCCGGCGATGTGCCGACGCTAGAGACACTTGCTGCGACCGACATTCTGCGCTCCGCAATCCCCGACCTGAAAATCCGCGTCGTCAATGTTGTCGACCTGATGACGCTGCAGTCGAACACGGAGCACCCGCACGGCCTTGCCGATGGAGACTTCGACGCGTTGTTCACGAAGACACGGCCTGTCATCTTCGCCTATCACGGCTATCCCTATCTCATTCATCGCCTGACCTACCGTCGCGCCAACCATGACAACATGCATGTGCATGGCTTCCGCGAGGAGGGCACCACGACGACGCCGTTCGACATGGTGGTGCTCAATGAACTCGATCGCTACCACCTCGCGCTCGCCGCCATCGAACGCGTGCCGGGACTGGCCGAAAGGGCCGAAGGGCTTGCGGGCGAACTCCACGACCGGCTGGTGAAGCACAGGGCCTATGTCCGCGAGCACGGCGAAGACATGCCCGAAATCCAGGAATGGAGCTGGCCCGGCAAAAGCGCGGCAAAGGCGCGCCGATGACCCGCCGGTCGATCCTGGCGCTGAATGCCGGTTCGTCCAGCATAAAGTTCGCGCTTTACGATATTGCCTCGTCGCAGGATCTGCAGCTCGTTTCACGCGGCACGTTGGACTTGGGCGACACACCCACACTCCGCGCAAAAGCGGCCAACGGAACGGTGCAGTGCGAGCGGCAGCTCGCCGCCGACAAGCCGCGTGATGCGGCCATAGGCGAGATGCTGAATTGGGTGCAGAGCGAAATTGGCGAAAGAAACCTGCTCTGCGCCGGCCATCGCGTCGTGCATGGCGGAAGCGAATTCATCGAACCTGTCCGTCTGACCCCAGACATCATCGACGCCATCGACAGGTTGACGCCGCTTGCTCCGCTGCATCAGCCTCGCAGTCTCGCGCCGGTCCGCGCGATAGCTGCCTTGCAACCGGACTTGCCACAGGTTGGCTGTTTCGACACCGCTTTCCACCAGACGATCGATCCGCTCGTGCGGCGCTTCGCCCTTCCGCGCCAGTATGAAGGGCAAGGCTTGCGCCGCTACGGGTTTCACGGTCTCTCCTATGAATACATCGCCGGGCGACTCAGCGGGATATCGCCAACTCTTGCGACGAAACGCACCATCGTCGCCCATCTCGGCAATGGTGCCAGCCTTTGCGCTTTGCAGCAGGGCAAGAGCATCGATACGACGATGGGGTTTTCGGCGCTGGATGGCCTCGTCATGGGCACGCGGTGCGGCGCCATCGATCCCGGCGTGCTGTTGTACTTCCTGCTGGAAAGAGGCATCGCGGCTGAGGAACTGCAGACAATCCTCTACGAGAAGTCGGGACTGCTCGGCGTATCCGGTATTTCGGGCGACATGAGGACGCTGGAAGCGAGCAATGATCCTCGCGCTCATGAGGCGATGGCGCTTTTCGCCTTTCGCGCCGCGAGAGAGGCCGCGGCGCTTGCAAACACGATGGGTGGTCTTGAATGCCTCGTGTTCACCGCCGGCATCGGCGAACGGTCCGCGTCTATCCGCAACGCCATATGCGAAAAATTGACCTGGCTTGGCGTGGTGCTTGAAGAACACGCCAACGACACCCACGCCGAAATCATCAGTCGGTCGGAGAGCAAGGTGGAGGTGCGCGTGATTGCGACCGATGAGGAAAGTGTCGTTGCACGTCACAGCCGCAAGGTGATGCAAGCCTGAAGGCTCGCCATCGGCATCTGAAGTCGGCTGTCGGTTCGGCCCGACAAAAGCGCGGGCAAGGGTATTCCCTGTACGAAAATTACCAAGCGAGCGGTCGGGGGAACCAACTGCCCATGGAAATATTGTGCGAGCAATCCCGGCTAACCCCGAGACCGTCGGCACGATGATCAGGCCGACAGCCTTACTTCAGGCTTTGGCTGAGGAATCCATGTTTACGGACGACGTTGCGGTGAGGCGCCTGAAAATCCTGGTCGAGCAATATGTCGAGACACGCAAGAAGCGCCACGATGTGATCTCTACAGCCAACGCCGGAACCGCAATCCGAGAGGTGATGCCAAGTTGCCCGCTTTCGGGAAAGGCCTTCGATGATCTGATTGCGGCCTGCGCCATAGAGCATGGCCTCGCCGTGCTCTTCGACAATCCGGGTATATCAGGCACTGAAATCTGAGGCTGGCGCTTCCGAGGCCACCATCGCGATGAGCAGGAGTTCAGTCGGCATGTCCAGATACTTTTTCGACCTTCGAGATGAGAGCGGAAGCTTGCAGGAGGATCCGGAGGGCCAGGAATTTCCTGATCTCGCGAGCGCCGAGGAAAACGCGATGGCGTCGGCGAAGGAAATCCTCGCCGAAGAGCTGCTGCATGGCAAGCCGCTGCGTACCGGATTGGCCTTCGAGATTTTTGACGAGAACCGCAACCTGGTGCTGCGCTTCCCCTTTGCGCTCGCGGCCGAAAAGGCCGGGGCACCCCCTTAATACCGAATTGCCTGGCGGCCGATCGCTTGCAGGGTCATACAGGTCGGGCGTCAATGCGGATCCTATCCTTCCGCCTTGAAGTTTCTGGCTTCTTTCTCGACCTTGGGGCTGTCCTTGCCATGCTTTCGCATGAGCTCCTTGGCCTGCTTGGGTGAGACGTCGGTGGTCTCTGCCAAGCGCAGCGCCTTCTTGTCCTTGCTTTCGGTCTTCTGCTTCTTGGCCG
Organism: Mesorhizobium sp. M0848; assembly: GCF_040319805.1. Lineage (NCBI taxonomy): Bacteria > Pseudomonadati > Pseudomonadota > Alphaproteobacteria > Hyphomicrobiales > Phyllobacteriaceae > Mesorhizobium > Mesorhizobium sp. M0848. Next base: position 54,941 of record NZ_JAMYOM010000018.1, read on the forward strand.
TCATGGCTCTTGAACTCCCTTGAAGCCCTGTTCCGATCGATCTTTGCCGGTGCCAACGCCCGACCATATCCAGATGAACTGTCGTTGCCTGGTTTGCTTCGACGAGACGTCAACGAGACGATGCCGGTCAGGTTCCGTGCATCGCCTGCTCATGGCTGAACTTGTCACGCCACGCGGCGGTATCGATGGCGATCTCGGATGAATTCATTGAAGAAGCGGCCTTTTGAGGAGGCTTTGGTGAAAGCGGCATAAGTTGCCGGCGCAACACCCTCATAATCGTAACGTCTGCCGCTCGGCACAAACCAGACCGAGAGGATCTTGGTGGCGGGATCGTATTGTGTGTTTTGGATCACGGTCGATGGCATGGTGGCACCCGACGGGTCTGCCCGAATAACCCGCTAGCGGTAGTCAGGTTCCGCCGATGCCCTCGCGGCTCGCACCGCGACTACCGGTCGCGCGGGTTGCCGAACGTCGGGTCGCGCTTCCTCGAATATCGGTCGATGCGTGGCAGGCTGTCATCAAACTCGATGCACGGTAGCCTCAGGTCCCAATAGGCATGGGCTTGCGGCCGAAAACCTTCAGGTTTGTCGAGGAAGCCGATGGTCACATAGAACTCGTCCGGCAGGCCTTCGTCGCTATAGCCTATCGAGCTTCCACAGTCCGGGCAGAACGTGCGGGTGACGCCTGGCGTTTTGGAAAAGGCCTTCGGTGTTCCCCTAAGAAGCTGAAATTGCTTTGGCCGGTAACCGACCCAGATCGTCAGCGGACTTCCGATGGCCCGGCGGCAATCGTCGTCGTGATCGTAGCATATCCAGAAAGGCTCTCCGTCCATGGCTGCGGCGATCCCTCCGCAGAAGCAGGCTCCGGTCTCGCGCCGCATTGTTTGTCCATCCTGTCGCGCCCAAGCGACGTTAAGAGAGCGGCCAAGCGGCCGCTCCCATTGAAGGTGATTTCCTCGAATCATGCATCGTGATGCTCGGGCATGCTCTTGAGCTGATCCTTGGTCCAGTTCGTCACCGCGTGAACATCGCCGTCTTCATCACGCATGAATTCCAGCTGGCTCGCGGGAACGGCCACCGGCTTGGCGCCTATGCCGAGAAAGCCGCCGACATCGATGACGACCTGACTGGCGGCTCCGGAGCCGTGGACATGCGAAACGCTGCCGACCTTGTTGTCGTCCGCGTCGTAAATGGTGGCGTCTTCGAGAATGTCTGGCGTCAGTTCGGTGCTTGTGAGGCGTACATGGTTGGTGTGATCCATCGGTCAAAGCTCCTGTTGGGTGGAATATTTGAACCTCTCAGGCGAGCAATCGTTCCCAACAATTTCGGGGGCGACGGACGGACGACGCAGGGACGCAAGAACCCTCAAACCAGCCTCGGGCCGAATTGACTCGCAAAGCTCCGTACGGAAGCGTACAAAGAGCAATCGTCAGCAGCACAGTTTGGGCGTTGACGCTTGGGAGTGACCATCGCTCTTGCCCATCACGAGGCATGGCGTTGCATGGCGAAGGAGCCCGAGCACCCCGGTCTGCCAGTAGGCGCGATAACCGCGCTGGCGCGGGATACAGGCGCCACTGAACAGCAGATACGCGAAATCATATCGCTCCTCGGGTTCGATCGCGCCTCTATCCTGCGGGAGGCTCGTTTGCTGGCGAAAGATGGTCAGCCAACAAGGCCTTCGAGTCTTCAGCAGTAACTGTCGGTTTCATACCAACACGCCGGCCCGCCTAGTGCTGGGCGAGACGAAGTCTATGGTTCGTTACCGTCCGCTCGTTCGACGGGCGCGGCCGGCTAAGAGATCCCAGTACTCTTGCCCAAGGGAAAAGAGTCTCGTGGATTACCAGATCCTGCAATCCAAGAGCGAATTGCTTCGCCGCATGAGCGCGGACGATTTCGCGCGGCTGAAGCCGCATCTGGCAAGTGTTTTCCTGGAGTTGCGCGCGCCGCTGGAGACCGAGGGGCAGAAGATCGAAGCCGTCTATTTTCTGGAAAGCGGACTGGCGTCGGTGGTGGCCAAGACTTCCGCGGCGACCGAAGCGGAAGTCGGAATCATCGGGTTCGAAGGAATGACCGGTTCGGCCCTGGTCATGGGGGACGACCAGGCGAACTTTGATTGCTACGTCCAGTCGACGTGCGAGGCGCTCCGGATCGAGGCTGCCCCCTTCGTTGAAGCCCTGGAGGACAGTCCCACGTTGCGGTCGTTCCTGTTGCGCTATGTCCAATATTTTCATGTTCAGACAAGCTATACGGCATCGATCAACGCACGGCAGAGCCTGGAAGTCAGGCTGGCGAGATGGCTTCTGATGTGCAGCGACCGCACTGTCGGCGACAGGCTAATGATAACCCATGAATTTCTGTCCGTCATGCTTGGTGTCAGGCGTCCCGGGGTTACCGTCGGTCTTCAGATGATCGAAAGTTACGGTTATATCCGGGCGCGCCGCGGAGAGATCACGATCCGCGATCGAGACGGTCTCGTGAAGTTGGCGCGAGGCTCTTACGGTCCACCTGAAACCCAGTACCGCCGGCTGATCGGAGATTTGGGCTCGAAGCATGCCGCGAGGCAGGAGCGGCCTCTCGCTTGAGCGCCGGGGCCAACAGAGGCTTCTCCACCACTGAACCGCCAGGAAGACATTTTCGAGTGGCCGACGCGATGATGCCGGTGAGACACCGTTGCCTAAGCCCGCGCCGGCCACCGCGGCATTTTTTGGGGATGCCGCGGTGCCAATCTAGTTGCTGACAAGCAACTGGCAACGAAGGCTCACGGTTTGGTAAGAACCGTACGTACATGCACGCAACCTCCCTCGGTTGCATTCAAGGCATGCTCGCGAATCCTGAGTTGAATACAGCACCCGATAAACTCCGGATTGGCAGGCGTTGTCAGATGCGGTGATGTCCGCTGGGTGGGGTGCAGATTTGCTGGCCAGGTTCCGATATTGCCAGGCGGGCTGGCCTTCACCATCTAGCTGGGATGGCGACACCCACATCGAAAACACTCGACTCATCCAGGCTCCAGCACGATCTCTTTGGTGCTGCCGACGACCTGCCGGAAGGTTTCCTCTACCAGCCCGAACTGATCGCGGCGCAAGAAGAAACGGAACTCGCCCGGCATCTCGAAGGCCTGCCTTTCGAGGCGTTCGATTTCCATGGCCATCTGGCAAACCGGCGCGTCGTCGGTTTTGGCCTGCGCTACGACTACGACAGGCGCCAAGTCGTCGAGGCGCCGCCGATCCCTGACTTCCTGTTGGCCCTACGCGACAAGATCGCGGCGTTGGCAGGCAGGCCCGCCGAGGCCTTCGCGCAAGTGTTGATCAATGAATACCGGCCCGGCGCCGGCATTGGCTGGCATCGAGACAAGCCTCATTTCGAAGGCGTTGCGGGTGTTTCGTTGCTGGCGCCTTGCAGTTTTCGGCTCCGGCGGAAGAATGGCACCAAGTGGGATCGCCGCACCATCGTCGTCGAACCAAGGTCGGCGTATCTCATGACCGGACCATCGCGCACGGAATGGGAGCATAGCATTCCGCCAGTTGACCTGCATCGATACTCGATCACCTTGCGGACATTGCGCGCCAATTCCGCATGAGCATCGCGCGCCGAGCCGTTCTGAGGCATCGCCAGCGCCATCACGAGTTCTTGAACGCAAACGGTTCCGGGAACCTCCCAACCACAAGTTGGTTTGGAGGGCAGGTACAGCTTCAAAGGTGGAGAATGCGCATGGCCCGTGCCCGCTCAGTGTTGGTGGCCGCCAGGCGTCCGTTCCATAAAACGCCGATGGCAGTCGCAAATGCATGTTTCGTCGGCACATTGCTGACCGACGTTGCCTATTGGCGAGGCGCTGAAATGATGTGGGCCGATTTTTCCGCCTGGCTGCTGCTTGCTGGCCTGGTTGTGGGCGTGCTCGCGGTTCTTGCAGCACTGGTGGATTTGTTTACCGGCCGGCTTTCCGGTGAAGCCGGGCGTGTATGGCCATATCTCCTCGGCAGCCTCGTCGTGCTCGTCGTGTCTCTCTTCAACGCACTGGTGCACAGCCGTGATGCCTGGACCTCGGTCGTGCCGACGGGGCTCATCCTGTCCGCCGTCGCCGTGATCGTTATTCTCTTGGTGGGCCTGCTGGGATGGAGTTCCGGCCGCACTCAGGTGGAGGTGGTCGAATGAATGTCTCGGCCAGGCATATCAGGCGTATCGCGAGCCTCGGTCTGCTGTGTGGATCGATTTTGGCGCTGCCCGCATGCAGCGATAACGAACCGGATCCCACCGATCAGGTCGGAGCGAACCCGACGCTGCCTGAACCGATCCAGTATCTGGTGCCGCCGATGCATGTCGCGTCGGTCATCGGTTGGAAACAAGACGAGAAGCCGACGGTCGCCAAGGGTTTGCAAATCCAGGCCTTCGCCAAGGGCTTAAAGCATCCGCGCTCGCTTTACACATTGCCGAATGGTGACGTTCTGGTGGTCGAGTCCGTGGCGCCGCCCGGTGCGGCGATCAAGCGGCCGAAAGACCTGGTCATGGGCTGGATCGAGTCCATGGCGACGTCAGGCGGCGGCACCGAAGGAAGCAACCGTATCACCCTGCTGCGCGATACCAACGGCGATGGTGTGCCCGATGTCCAGGAGGTCTTCCTCTATCATCTCAATTCGCCCTTTGGCGTGGCCCTGGTCGGCAACGATCTCTACGTCGCCAACACCGACGCTATCGTGCGTTACCCCTACATGTCGGGCGACACCAAGATCACCGCGCCGGGCACAGTGCTGACGCCGTTGCCCGGCGGGCCTATCGATCATCACTGGACAAAGTCTCTCGTGGCCAGCCCCGACGGGTCTCTGCTTTATATCGGCATCGGATCCAACAGCAACATCACCGAGAACGGCATCCAGGCAGAAAAGGACCGGGCCGCCATATGGGAAGTCGACAGGGCCACTGGCCGATATCGTATTTTCGCGAGCGGCCTGCGCAATCCCAACGGGCTGAGCTGGGAACCACAGAGCGGCGCGCTGTGGGCTGTGATCAACGAGCGCGACGAGCTCGGGCCTAACCTGGTTCCCGACTATATGACCTCGGTCAAGGACGGCGCGTTCTATGGTTGGCCGTACAGCTACTATGGTCAGCATGTCGACCCGCGCGTGATGCCGCAGCGGCCGGACCTTGTCGCCAAGGCGATCCCTCCCGACTATGCCTTGAGTTCCCACGTCGCACCGCTGGGCTTAGCGTTCTACACTGGAACCAACCTGCCGGACCCGTATCGCAATGGCGCCTTTGTTGGCGAGCATGGCAGCTGGAACCGCAAGACCTTCAACGGTTACAAGGTCGTGTTCGTGCCGTTCAAGGACGGTCATCCAGATGGCAAGCCGCAGGATGTCGTCACCGGTTTCCTCGACAAGGACAACAAGGCACACGGGCGGCCCGTCGGCGTTGCCGTCGACAAATCGGGCGCGTTGCTGATCGCCGACGATGTCGGAAACACAGTCTGGCGCGTAACTTCCGCGAGCCGGTAGGCACCTGCATAAACGCGGATCGCTTCACCTATCTCGGTGCAAATTCCACCAGCGCCTTGACGAATTCTGCCGGTGCCTCGATGGGCAGGAATTCGCCGCAGTTGGCGATCACGCGACCTTGCAGGTCCTTTGCTCCAGACAGCCTCAAACCTTCGAGGTAGTCGTCGATCGATCCGAAATCCGCGTCGCCGCGGATATAGAGGATCGGAATTTCGATGCGCGCCGGTACTGCATTGACCTTGGCATCCTCCTTGAACGCGCGATACCAATCAAAGCCGGCCTTAAGTGCCTCCGGCCTCGAATAGGCCTCCGCAAACATCTCCCGCATTTCATTGGTCAACGCATCGGGATGTCCGGCGAGCAGATCGAAGAAGAAATCGAAGTAGGCGCGCTGGTGGCCTGTCACCAGCAACTCCGGCAGTTCGGGCACCGCATGGAACGCAAAATGCCAGATGTCCGGGTTTGCCACTATCTTCGTCCAGGGATGAAGGCCGGGGATAACCGTATTCATCGGCACCGCACCAACGATGCGATCGCCATGATGGCGAGCAGCAGCGAAGGCAATCATGCCGCCCACATCAAAGCCTGCAACGACGATGGATTTGGCCCCAAGCGTCTCGGCGGCTGAAATCACGATATCGGCAAGAACCTTCTTTTCCGCCGACGGCGGCGTGCCACGCGATTCACCGATCTCCGGAAGATCGAAAGCCAGCGTAAAGTATCGTGCGCCGAGTTCATCGATCACACCATCATAGATTTTCCGGGAATGGGGCCAACCGTGCAGAAGGATCAAGGCCGGGCGACCCGGATCGCCGGCCATGGATACCGCCAGCCGTATATTGCCTGCTTCGAGGGTCCGGACGAGCATCGTCTATCCATTCTCGGGAACTCAGGAGAAAACGATGAGCGAACGAATAGGTTGCTCGACCGGGTTCCGCCAGCATCGCTCACCGCTGCCTGTTCTCCGGCGGTGGTCGGTGCTCAAGAACCCAGCCCGCTGTGAGCCGGCTGGACCGTCACCAAGTGGGAGGAGGGGCCATCTCGCCACCGGCATGCCGGTCCGCCTGCGGAACAAGCATTCAACCTTGGCGTTGAAATGCGGGCGAACCCGCAACGGGCGAATGGGCTGGCGCAATGTCGTCGCGGCGGCGATTTGCAATTAGGACAATGCAGGGAGATCCAGATGCCGCTTACGGCCTTCGCACTCAATTGCTCGCTCAAAGCTTCGAACGACAGGGAAAAATCCTCCACCGATCGGTTGCTCGCCGATGTCCTGGCGGCGCTGATGCAATACGAGGTGAAGGGCGAGATCGTGCGTGCGCTCAGCCACGATATCAAGCCCGGCGTGCTCTCCGACATGGGCGAGGGCGACGATTGGCCGAAACTCAGGAAGAAAATACTGGCGGCCGACATTTTCGTGCTCGGGCTCCCGATCTGGCTTGGCCAGCCCTCGAGTGTGGCCAAGCGCGTCCTGGAGCGGATGGATGCGCTTCTCGATGAGACCGATGACAGAGGGCGCATGCCGGCAGCAGGAAAGGTGGCCTTGGTAGCCATCGTCGGCAATGAGGACGGTGCGCATCACTGCCACGCGGAATGCTTTCAGTCACTGAACGATGTTGGCTTCACCATCCCGGCCAATGGCGGGGTCTATTGAGTTGGCGAGGCCATGCAGGAGGTCAACTACGTCGACCTGCCGGCAACTCCGGAAAAAGTCTCGGGTGCGATCGAAATGGCAGCCTCAAACGCCGCCCATCTCGCTGGATTGCTGAAAGAGCGGGACTACTCGGGCGTCTCGGGGTGACCTTTGTTCGCCTAAACACTACCTTAGCAGCGTCGATGAGGTCTCAATCGGGAACAGGAAGGCTTGTAGCGAGTTCATATTCTCATCAGCCGGCGATCGCCGCTCCGTCTATACGGCGCGAAGCCGCAAACAGGAGAGCAAGTCATGGGTCTCGGCACGATTCTTATCATTATTCTGGTCATTGCATTGCTTGGCGGTTTTAGTGGTCTTGGCGGCGGGCCTTTCTACGGCACCGGTTACTATGGCGGCGGCGGTCTCGGTCTGCTGCTGCTTGTAGTCATTATCTTAGTCGTGCTCGGGCGTCTCTAGCCGAGTCCGCGATGCGGGTGGCAGAATGTATCACCTGCCGCTTGCGGTCCTTCTGGGTTGCTTTGAATCCATAGCAGTCCAGCAATGACGGTCCGCCCTCTAGAGGGCGGACCACTCGTTGGAGATGTTAGGTCAAAATCAGGACGATCTTGAACGTATCCGGATCAACGATGACGATCCGGCCGTCCGCAAGCACGAAATACTCGTAACTTTCGTAAGCGGGAACGATCTTGACGATACGAGCCGGCAAACGATGCAGCCTGACCTTCTGCCGTGGGACTTCGACGCCGACGGTGATGTCAAAATCGACATTGGACACAGGCTCGACCTTCGTCTCCCGGATGATCTGAGTGACCTGGGTTTTCTGCTCCACCGTCACGTTGTTGATGGAACCGGTCGCCGTCGTATCCTGTGTCGAGGCCTTGCCCTGAGCCTGCTCGTCGGTCTGCATCTTGGTCTTGTCCCGAGCCTGCTGGTCGGTGGTGGTGCCAGCCTTGCCCTGAGCCTGCTCGTCGGTCTGCATCTTGGTCTTGTCCTGAGCCTGCTGGTCGGTGGTGGTGCCGGCCTTGCCCTGCGCCTGCTCGTCGGTCTTCAGCTTGGTCTTGTCCTGAGCCTGCTGGTCGGTGGTGCCGGCTTTGCCCTGCGCCTGCTCGTCGGTCTTCAGCTTGGTCTTGTCCTGAGCCTGTTGGTCGGTGGATGTGCCGGCCTTGCCCTGCGCCTGCTCGTCGGTCTTCAGCTTGGTCTTGTCCTGAGCCTGTTGGTCGGTGGAGCTGCCGGCCTTGCCCTGCGCCTGCTCGTCGGTCTTCAGTTTGGCCTTGCCCTGCGCCTGTTGGTCGGTGGAGGTGCCGGCCTTGCCCTGAGCCTGCTCGTCGGTCTTCAGCTTGGCTTTGCCTTGGGCCTGCTCGCCCATCTTGGAACCGCCCTGGCAGTCGGCCTGCCCGGAAGCGCAATTGGCGTCTGCGCCAGATTGGCTTTCGGGTTGTTGTGTCTGAGCCATTGCCGTTCCACAGCCGAGCCCGATCGCCAGCATGCTGGTAATGAGAACATGTTTCATGGGGAAATCTCCCTTGGTAAGGTTCGTCCCTTCAGTGCGTAGAACCAGAACCCAAAAAAAATGTTCCTAGATAGTTGAGTGAGGTCTAAAAAAACGACCTCACTCGGGACCATATGATCGCGGGCGGAAGCCGTCGTTAAAATGACCTTTTCAACCTTGCCGATTGCCCTAGCTCTCTCCTGAGAGGAGGCCGGATATGGCAATTTATAGTCTGAGGGTGGTCAGCTTCATTTTCGTGGCACTGGCTTTCGTTCCGGCCGCCGCGCATCTCTTCGCGATGTTCAACAAGATGAAGCTCGACGGGCCAAACTATCTGGCTGCGCAGCGCGCCTATGATGGATGGAGCCTGTTCGGAATCATGGTGCTGGGAGCATTGCTCTCTACGGCCGCCCTGGCGATCCTGCTCTACCGAGCGAGTGCATCTTTCGGCTTGGTTGTCGTCGCCTTTCTCAGCATCGGCGCCACGCAATTTGCCTTCTGGACGCTGACCTACCCAATCAATCAGGCGACCCGGAACTGGACTGTCCTGCCTGAAAACTGGGAGCTGCTGCGGCGCCAATGGGAGTATTCACATGCCATCGCCGCCGGCCTCAATGCCTTGGCGTTGCTTGTGCTTTTCCTATCGGCGCTTCGCGCTGCGGTGCGTTGAACGACCACGTCTTCACCAGCACGGCCGCCGAGCGGGCAGGAACCCCAATGAAGCGAAATCACTGACCCGCCCGATGTTTCCAGCGTGGCCCGAAAATGAAGCGGTACTATTTCGATCTTCAAAACGGTGACGGCGCGGTACCCGACGATGACGGGCAGCTGTTCGAATCCCGGGAACAAGCCAGAGCGGAAGCAATTCGTATTTTGCAGGATGTTGCCCAAGACGAAATGCCCGACTGCGATTTCGTCAAGGTAACCGTCAAAGTACGCGATGAGATCGGTGCGCAGATGTTTGAGGCGTCGCTTGTTCTGACCTCCGGATGGAGCGTGTGATGCCGCAGTGCTAGCGGCGATACCGCACCGGGATTTGCACGACGTTCTCCGATCCAGGCAGATCAAAGGCCATGGCCAGTTGACGTACGGAGGCCATCTCGACGATCAGTTCTTCGATCGAAAAATCCGGCAGGCCGGTCTTCACCCTCTGCCTCACCTTGGCCGCAAGTTCATGAACCCGCACCGGGACGAAAAGCGGGCTGTCGTCCAGCAGCTTGCTGATTTCGATGACCACATCGGCGTCGATGTCTTTCGGCAATTCCCGCATGGGCGTCACCTCCTCTCGAAGCAATAGCCCGTCATGTCGATGCGACGGGCGATCAGGCGTTGAGCGCCGGGCAATGGGATCGGAGAGGGACGTGCTCGGCGCTGGCCGATAGCCAGATTCATAAAGCTGCGGGCATCGGTGTGTCACGAAAAAATATCGGTACGAAAATTACCAAGCGGCTCATCCCACGCAATCCACAAGCGCCTTCCCCGAAATCGCGACTCCGGCAGCGCTGTTCCCGACAGAGGAGGAAAAATATGGGGAGGAACAAAAAATATGGCCCGGAATTGAGACTGACGAATTGGAGGATCTAGCCATGGACAGCAGGGAAGAAAAGATCAAACGGCGAGCCCATGAAATCTGGGAGCAAGAGGGCCGGCCGGCTGGCCGCGAGCAGGAGCACTGGGACCAGGCCGTGCAGGAGATCGAGGCTGAGGGTTCGGAGACTGAACGTGGCCCGGTTTTGCCTGATCCGACAGTTGCAGCCGATTCCAATAGCTCAAAGCGTTGATCGTCAAATCCATGGCGTCTTGAGAGTACGATCAGGCAACCAAATTGGTGGAACCTCGTTTGCCGGACAGCAACCAGAGGAGGTTTCGATGAAGAGGTTCTTTTTACTCCTGGTCCTGGCCGCCGTCCTTGCGCTCGGCGCCTGCGACAACAATATCGAGCCGATGAAAGCCAACACCGGCACCATCAACAAGAACCCACAGATTGACCAGGCCGCCAGACCAGAGTCCACGACTGGTGGTGATCAGCCAGCCACTGTGCCTCAGGGCAAATGAACTCGGTCTCACATTGCGACACACCTCTGCTGCGCGTCGCCTATCTCGATGGTGGACCGCGAGACGGCGCCCCGGTTATCCTGCTGCATGGCTGGCCCGACGACGCGACGACATACGCTCGCATTTCGCCAGCCCTTCATGAAGCTGGCTTTCGGACGTTTTCGCCTTGGATTTTGCCGATGCGCTTGGCCTCAGCCGCTTTGCGGTTGTCGGACACGATTGGGGCGCCCGGATATCCTATCTGCTCGCGTCGGTTTTCCCGGACCGCATCAAGTGCTGTGCTGCGCTGTCGCTCGGCTGGCAACCAGGCAAACCAGCAACGCCGGCGCCCGGACAAGCGAAAGCATTTTGGTATCAATGGTTCATGGCGACGGCCCGGGGCGCTGAGTTCGTACGAAACAATGGCAAGAAATTCGCCAGATACCAGTGGGATAGCTGGGGCCCATTAGGCTGGTTCGACGACGCTATTTTCGATGGTGTCGCGAGCTCGTTCGAAAATCCTGACTGGGCGGATGTGACGTTGCATTCCTATCGGGTCAGATGGGAAGAGGCCGAGCCCGATCCACGCTATGCCGAACTCGCCCGCCGGCAAGCAGCGGTCAAGATCATCACGGTGCCAATCCTGACGCTTCATGGTGGCGACGACCGCGTTGTGTTTGCCCAGTCCTCAGAGGGGCTCGAAAAGCATTTCACCGCGTTCTACAGGCGGGTGGTGCTGGATGGCATCGGACACTTCCCGACGCGTGAGGCTTCTGATCAGGTTTCGCGATTGTTGGCTGCGTTTCTCGATAGCCATGGCAAGCGCTGAAGTGGGGTCGTCATTCGACCTCATAATACAGACCGGAACCTGACGCATCGCCGTGCATTTCGTCTCCATGCATGACGAACCGAAATGCGGTCTCGCAATCAATCGGCAGCCAGGGAGAATTTGAATGCAAGCTTCAGGCGCAATCTCAACACACCATGCTGGCCAACTGGCCATAGAACCGTTTGCCGGCACGGTGACGGTACGATTTTCCGACGCCATAGTCGCTGCCACGGAACGGGCGAAAGTGCTTCAGGAAGAAGGACATGAGCCCGTGTTCTACATCCCTTTCGAAGACATCTATTTCGACCTTTTCGAAAAGACGAACACCACCAGCCGCTCCCCTTTGAAAGGCACCGCGAGCTACTGGCGCGTCCATGCGGTGGGCAGCTCGGCTGACGATGTCATGTGGGCATACGAGACGCCTGAAACCGCGGCGCGGCCCATTGCACGTCATGGTGCATTCGATCCGGAAAAGGCGCGCATCGATGCCGAGCCCGCGGAGGACAGACGGCACACGCCCCACGTCCCGGAGTAGATTGCCCGTTCGCAGCGGGGCGATCTGAATTCAAGGCTGGTGCTGACGGCGCGGAAACTCGTCATCAAGGATGCATAGTGCCTCCTCATATTTGACAGTCGATGCCCCGACCTGTCGTGCCTGCCAGATATTGTCCGCCAGATCCGCGCGCTTCACCGGCAGCGCCAATGGATTCGATGCCGCTCGTCGCACAAACGCGAAGTAATCCTCACCGGACCTGCGCGACATGGCGTCGACGGCCGAAGCGATCGTCGGGCCAAAACCGGCCTCTTCCAACTTGGTCCGGTCCCAGCCTTCGCCCTTTTCGAGGACGTCATGGAGATAGGCGACGACCTTCTGGTCCTTGGTTTCGACCGCGTCAACGATACGGCGGCAGTGCTCGATATACGGTCGCCCGGTCTTGTCGCGCTGTGCTGCGTGGACCTCTTCGGCAATCTTGGCCGCCCGGTAAAACATGCTCATCTGGCTTGTCCTTCAGACCTGGTTTCACCATCGCTCCTCGGTATCGTGGTGCGGCAGGTCTATTCCGCAGCAAACCCAGCCAAGTCGCTGCCTCGATCCATAATTGTAGCGCGGTTCCAGGCGAGCCGGATCGTCGAACGTTCCGATATGCAGCGCGACCTCTCCGGGCGATGCGTCATAGGCAAGGCTGAGCGGTGACCCGCAGGCGGAGCAGAAGCCCCTCCGGGCAATCGGCGAAGACCTGCGATAGGTCGGCATCGCATTGGTCCAGGTCACGCTTTGGGAAGGCACCCAGGCCAGAACCGCGAACGCACTGCCGGTCGCCCGCCGGCACATATCACAATGGCAGTAATGCACTCTCGGTTCGCTTCCAACGCGGAAGCGGATCGTGCCGCAGAGACATCCTCCGCTCAGTTCCATTTTGGCGCCCCGGCTGACTTGCCGCTCCAACGCCTCTCGCGCGGTCTCATGCGAGCACCTCCATTCATCTCAGCGGAAACGCCAGCCATTTACGTCGGTTCCTGTGGCTATCTCAGGAACCAGTGCTTGCGCGCGGCGTTGCGTGTCTTTGCCGACAACGGGAGGAAACAGGGAAAATGCATCGCCGGTCGGAGAAGCGCTGATGTCGATGCCGGGGCTGGCATACGGTCCTCTCGGCGATCGATGCATGCATATCTGCGTGGATATGCAGCGGCTATTTGCAGAGCCGTCTGAATGGGCAACACCCTGGATCACCCGGGTTCTCCCGCAGATCGAGAGGCTGGTCGAAAGACGCGCGCCACAGACGGTCTTTACACGCTTCCTGCCCGCCGGGAAGCCGGGGCAAGGGGTCGGCACATGGAAGCGCTATTATCAGCGCTGGGCTTCCCTGACGATCGAGACGATCGGGCCCGAAATGACCGAATTGTTGCCGTCTTTAGCCGGCTACTGCCCGCCAGCGGCGATCGTCGACAAGCACATCTACTCGCCCTGGTTCGAAGGGCGTCTCAGAGCGCTCCTGGTGGAGCGCGGCATCGATACGCTGGTCATCACCGGCGGCGAAACGGATGTTTGCGTTCTGGCTACGGTGCTCGGGGCCATCGATTTCGGCTATCGCGTGGTTCTCGTCACGGACGCGCTGTGCAGTTCTTCCGACGCAACCCATGATGCACTGCTGACCGTTTACCACCAACGTTTCGCGCAACAGGTCGAGACGGTTGAGATGGAAACGGTTCTCTCGAACTGGACTTGACGTCCGCTAACCCGGCCCGGGTGGGAAGTGTCCATGCTTCCTTGCGCGGTTGGGCTGCCTATCTGTTAAGAGAATGACGGACACCAGAACAGGTAGCAGGACGTGACGCAACGATCGGGAAGTGCTGATCTTCCACTCCATGGCGGGCGCGTGCCAAAATGGCTCGGCGACCGCATGACGCGTCTTGGCGCTGTGATGTGCGAGGCGATCATTCATCACTATGGTCGAGACGAGTTGCTGCGGCGGCTGGCGCATCCATTCTGGTTCCAGTCCTTTGGTGCTGTCATGGGCATGGATTGGCACTCGTCAGGAATCACGACCAGCGTCGTGGGCGCTTTGAAGCGTGGCCTCACGCCGCTTTCCGGCGAGCTCGGCATTCATGTCTGCGGTGGCCGCGGCGCGCATTCGCGCAAAACCCCGCATGAGCTGGAAGCCATCGGCCAACGCGTCGGCTTCGACGGAGCGGGCCTGGCAACCGCCAGCCGGCTGGTCGCCAAGGTCGACAGCGCCGCCGTCCAGGACGGTTTCGATCTCTATCTGCATGGCTTTATCGTCGCCGATGACGGTCACTGGGTTGTGGTGCAGCAAGGCATGAACGGCGACAGCAAGGTGGCGCGCCGCTACCATTGGCTCTCCGAGGGCCTGAAGAGTTTTGTCGACCAGCCGCATGCCGCTATCGAAGGGGCCAATCAAGGCGAGATCGTCAACCTGACCGACCGGCGTGCCGAGGCGTCCCGCCAAGGGCAACTTGACCTTTTGCAGAATCTCGGACCGGATCGCATCCTGGGCGAGCTGGCGGCATTGGAGCGAGGCGCGGAGCCGACGCGCCGGCAGGAACCGGAACAACCGCTGCTGCCGCATTTGGTCATGCCGGCCCACCATGACGTTCGCGAAAGCGATGTCGTCATGCATCGCCTACACGGCAATATCGCAGCCGCCGCGGACCGCGGTCCCACCGATTTCGCCGAGCTCCTTCTGGTCCCCGGCGTCGGCGCACGCACAGTGCGCGCGCTGGCCCTCGTTGCCGAGGTGGTGCATGGCGCTCCTTGCCGTTTTTCCGATCCCGGCCGCTTCTCGCTGGCGCATGGCGGCAAGGACAGGCATCCATTTCCGGTACCGCTGAAGGTCTATGACGAGACGATCGGGGTTCTGAAGTCGGCCGTGCAGAAGGCAAAGCTCGGTCGCGATGAAGAAATCGGCGCCTTGAGGCGGCTCGACGATCAGTCGCGGCAAGTCGAGCGATACGTGACCGGCCCCAGCCTGAAGGAAATTGTCGCGGGAGAATTCGACCAATCGCATCTGCTTGGCGGGCGCAGCGTGTTCGGGTGGGAAGCTGCGCCGGACACAGCGCCTGCTGAGCGGAGCAAAAAAGCGTGAGAACGAGACAGAGGGCTGTAGATCAGTCGGCCAGATCGATCAGCGCGACACCGAGGTCCGGACGCTTGCTGCGGCGCAGATGACCGGGCGCTTCCACCAGGGTGATTTCGAGCGTTGGTCGAACGATGCCGTCAAGCAGATGTCCACCCCGGGTGGTGCCGTCGCTCAATCCAAGCACCGCATGGACGTGCAGGCTGGGCTTGTCATCATCACCCAGTGCAACATCGCCGATCGCGCTCAGAACCTCGCACTGTTCGCCGATGGGGATTTTGCGGTAGGTCTTCGCGGTCGGATCAAACCAGCCCACGGTGGCTTTTTCGAAAGCCCCTATGGCGGTCAAGGACGCACTGCCGATCTCCTGGTCGACCGCGAAGGCGGTCAGTGCCGCGAACGCTTCTTCGCCTGGGTCGAGCACCACGACGAATGTCCGTTGTCCGCCGATCTCATTGACGAGCTGAGATTTCATCCCTGTGCTTCCATCGTTCGGCCCAAGGCCGTCGCCAAGATCAATGGGCGCGGTGTTCCGCATTGCGCTTGCGGGTCGCTGCAGCTTTCTTTGCCGATTCGGATCGGCTTGCGGCAGACCGTGATGCCGATGCCTTGCCGCCGCTTTTACCGCCTTTGTGCGCCGCGAGATGGCCCGTGTGTTTGCCGCGGCCCGAACCGCCTTCCTTCTTGCCACCGCCATCGTCCTTGTTGACGGTAGCCCATGCACGCCGCTCTGCTTCCTTGTCCGAAACCCCGCGCTTCTCGTAGCCTTCGGCAATGTGGTCGGCCTTACGCTCCTGCTTGTCAGTGTATTTCGATTTGTCGCCTCGTGGCATGGCCTGCTCCTATTGAATAAGGGCTGAACGTCGATTTGACGCGCTGGTTCCAACAGAAGTTCGCGTAGCCAATGCCATCGCCCGGCATGGCCAAACACCGCCGCGCGCAGGCTAACGCTTTTCGGGCCGGGGAGAGCGCAGCAGCAGGCGAGGGGAATTGGTTCAGCCGATTGCCAACCTCACGACGAGGGCCAGGATCACGACACCGACCAAGCCGGCTATGAAGATGACCCGACGGGTGCGCGTTCGCAGGATGATCTCGCCTTGTCTCGCCTGCTCCGCAGAGAATACAGGTCCATTGTCGCCGTCCTTGCCATGCCGACCATCGCTCATGATCGCCTCCTTCCGGCTCTTGGCACACAACCATCGCTTGACCGGGGAGGTTCCGATTGCATCGATCCGGCCAGCAGAAAAAGGATCACAGGCTCGTGAGGAGGGAACTTTGCCCTCCGCGAGTGGTTTGGGCCGCTTGAGACCCAGCCAGCCCGGAGCCAGCCATGTCCGATGCCAAAATTTCCAGCGGCTTGAGCAGACGCATGTTCATGACGGCCTCTGTTTCGGCGGCGGCGGTGATGCCGCTTGTGAATTCCCCAACGAGAGCTGCCCAGCCCGCGTCCGCAAAACCGGCCGAACCGCGCGATTTGTCGGCGGTTTCGATGCGTATCAACAAGCAGACCTACAACCTCGCGCTCGACAATCGAACCAGCCTGCTTGACGCGCTGCGCGACCATGTCGGCCTGACCGGCACCAAGAAAGGTTGCGATCACGGTCAGTGTGGTGCCTGCACGGTGCTGATCGACGGAAAGCGGGTACTGTCGTGCTTGAGCTTTGCCGTCATGAACCAGGGCCGGGAGATCACAACGGTGGAAGGCCTGGCTTCGGCGGACGGGGACCTGCATCCGGTCCAGCAGGCCTTCGTCGACCACGATGCCTTTCAATGCGGCTATTGCACACCGGGTCAGATCATGTCCGCCATCGGTTGCATCAACGAAGGCCATGCTGGATCGGAAGATGATATTCGCGAATATATGAGCGGCAATCTATGTCGCTGCGCGGCCTATCCCAACATCGTTGCGGCGATCGTTCAGGCACGCGACGAGACCAGGAGGGCTTAGGATGCGCCCGTTCGTATATGAAAGACCAACCAGCGTCTCCACGGCAATCGCCATGGCGTCCCGTCCCGATGCCGTGCATGTTCCGCCAACCGGCGCCGACACGCAGTTCATCGTCGGCGGCACCAATCTGGCCGACTACATGAAGCTCGGTGTCGCGCGGCCGGAGCGACTGCTCGACCTCAACACTCTTGCCGAGCCGGCCTTGCGGCAGATCAGGATAGACGATGATAAGATCCGGTTTGGTGCGCTGGTCCGTATGGGTGAAGCAGCCGACAACAATGATGTCAGGCGCCGTTGCCCGGTCCTCGCCGACAGCTTGAAATTCGCTGCCAGCGGTCAGCTTCGCAACATGGCGAGCCTGGGCGGCAATGTGCTGCAACGTACGCGCTGCGAGTATTTTCGAGAGATATCTTGGCCGTGCAACAAGCGCGAACCGGGCTCCGGCTGCGCTGCGATGGAAGGGTCCAATCGCCAGCATGCCGTGCTGGGTACGAGCGATGCCTGTATTGCCACGTATCACGGCGATTTCGCGCAGGCGCTGGTTGCGCTGGATGCCACCGTCGATGTCGAAGGTCCGCGGGGAAGGCGCACGCTCACTTTTGCCAAGCTGCATAAACGGCCGGGCGAAACGCCCGACATCGAGACGGATCTGGCCGCCGACGAGCTCATTACCGCCATCGAAGTGCCGCTGGCACAGTGGAGCAGCCGGTCGCGCTATCTGAAGATACGCGATCGCGAATCCTACGCGTTTGCGCTGGCGTCCGCGGCTGTCGCGCTCGACATGGATGGCGAGACGGTAAGGAGTGCGCGCATTGCGCTTGGCGGAGTGGCGACGGTGCCGTGGCGTGCGCGCGAAGCAGAGGACGTGCTACAGGGCAAAGTGCTTGACGAAGCCACGGCGCAGGAGGCCGCCGAGGCTGCTTTCGCCGATGCCAGACCGCGCGAGCATAACGCATTCAAGATACCGCTCGGCAAGCGCACGCTGGTGCGGGCGCTGCTCGAAACCCGGGATATGAAGGGCTGAGCCATGAACCAAGCTGCACCCGCTCCAAGGGAAAACCAGGGCGATCCCGTTGTTCGCATTGACGCCCGGCTAAAAGTTACCGGACAAGCCGGCTATCCCGCCGACATCGTTACGGCCAACGTCGCCTACGGTGCCCTTGCCACCAGCAGCATTGCCCGGGGCAAGGTTTCCGAACTTCACACGAAAGACGCCAATGCCGTACCCGGTGTGCTGGACATCGTCACCTATGGCGATCTGGACAAGACCGACATGCCGAAATTCGGCAACACCGGTGCAAGTTCGATTGGGCCCTTGCACGACAAGACGGTTTTTCACGATGGTCAGATCATCGCTCTGGTGGTCGCTGAAACCTTCGAGGCGGCGGAGGAGGCAGCGATGTTGGTCCGCGCCGACTATGAGGACGAACGGCCCAGCGCCAGCTTTGATTCCAAGGGCGTGAAGATGGAACCGGCTGCCGGCAAAAGCCCGATGTTCAAGGAGGATGCGAAGGCCGGTGACTTCGACGCCGCTTGGGCGGATGCGACGGTGAAGATCGACGAAAAATATTCGACGCCGACCCAGCATCATAATCCGATCGAGCTGTTTTCGACCACCGCCATATGGCAGGGCGACCAGTTGACGATACACGAACCCAGTCAAAACGTTACGGGCTGGAAGGTGGAACTGGCACGCCAACTGAAGCTCGATCCGGCCAATGTGCGGATCGTCAGTCCCTATATCGGCGGCGCCTTCGGCTCCAAGGGGCCGATGACGGCACGCACTGCTATCGTTGCCGTCGCGGCGCGGCGCATCGGCCGGCCGGTTCGCTGCGTCGTCAATCGCATGCAAGCCTTCGGTACGCAGACCTATCGCGCCGAAACGCGGCATCGGATCCGCATGGGCGCCGGCAAGGACGGCCGCATCACGGCGTTCGGACATGAGGCCTGGGAGGTGACGTCACGCCCGGACCCTTATGTCGTCGGCGGCACGTCCGCCACCGCGCGCATGTACGATTACGGCTCCGTTCTGACGCATGTTTCGCTGGTTCATGCCGACCGCAACACGCCTGGCTACATGCGATCGCCGCCGGAGACGCCTTATGTCTACGCGCTGGAAAACGCCATGGACGAAATGGCCGTGGCCCTCGGTATGGATCCTGTCGAGTTTCGTCGCATCAATGAACCGGAGAAGGAGCCGATCGGAGGCAAGCCATTTTCCAGCCGCTCACTCATCAAGTGCTACGACCAGGCGTCCGAGGCCTTTGGCTGGTCGAAGCGCGATCCCAGGGTCGGCTCGATGCGCGACGGCGATTGGCTGGTCGGAATGGGCTGTGCGACGGCAATCTATCCGACTGCCGCCGCACCTTGCGCGGCCCGGGTTCGTCTCACCGCGGATGGCGAGGTTCGGGTCCAGTGCGGCTCCCATGAAATTGGCACCGGCGTTCGCACCATCGCCGGCCAAATGGCGGCCGAAAGGCTGGGGGTCGGCATGGACAAGATCAGCGTGGAGATGGGCGACAGTGCCTTGCCGCCGGCTCCCGTGTCGGGCGGATCGATCTCGACCGCCAGCGTCTGCTCCGCGGTCATGAAAGCCTGCGACGCGATACGCGAAAAACTGTTTGCCGCCGCTGCGGGCAAGGGGGCTCCGCTGGCAGGTTCGGCCAATGCGAAGCTGGATTTGAAGGACGAAGAGGTCGTCACCGAGACCGGCAAGTCCGCCAAGCTGGCCGATGTCTTCAAGGCCATGCAAGTCGGCGCCATCGAAGAATATGCCGAGTTTGCGCCGAAGGGTTCTTCGCCTGAAGCCCTGAGGAAACTCTATGCCGGACAATCGGAGTTTCATGGTGGAGAGAACGACGAAGATTCGGTCAAATATGCGTTTGGCGCCGAGTTCGTCGAAGTGCGCATCAACAGCTATACACGCGAAATCCGGGTGCCGCGCATGGTCGGAGCCTTCGCTGCCGGGCGCATCATGAACACGCGCACCGCGCGCAGCCAGCTGATAGGTGGCATGATCTGGGGCATTGGCCAAGCGTTGCACGAGGCCACGGAAATTGATCAGCGACACGCGCGCTACGTGAATCGCGACCTGCAGGACTATCTCGTGCCGGTCAACGCCGACATCAAACAGGTCGACGTTATCCTGGTCCCCGAAATCGACCACCAGGTCAATCCTGCCGGCGTCAAGGGCTTGGGCGAACTCGGCAATGTCGGAACGGCTGCTGCCGTGGCGAGTGCCGTCTATCATGCCACCGGCAAGCGCATTCGCGATCTGCCGATCAGAATAGATGATTTGATAGGCTGACGATCAAGAGCTCTGGACGGAGCATGGAACTCGTAACCCATAGGAAATTCAAAAACGGCAGGTTGATGCCGTGGGGAAAAGGCACGGTCGTCACCGGAGCAAAGGGATTTGTCTACCTCTGCGGCAATACGGCAACCGCCGAAAATTACGATCCTGCCGGAAAGAGAGGAGGGGCTTCCCTGGCGATGCGGCGGCACAGTGGCGCGCAATTTTGGCGAACATCAAATCAGATCTGGAAGAACTCGGCAGCGCGCTCGACTATCTCATCCGGCTGACCTTCTTCATCAAGGGGCCATTTCCCGATGGCGGCGTTCTAAGTTCACCCAATTTTCGTCTCGACGTACGGGACGAGTTCTTTGCCGAGCATTGCGCGAAGCACTGCAGCTATAACAACCCGCCGCCCTCCGAGGTGATCGGGATTGCAGCGCTTGCGCAAGCCGACATCGATTGTCGCGGTGGCGGCGTTGCCTGACTGAAAAAGTTTTCGCGTGCAGCGATAGCTTAGTTGCCTTGGCTCTCGAGTGTCACTCCGGGGCTGTGGCCGGAGCCGTGTAACGTCGGCGCACAGCGTCAAGCACCCGCTTGCGGCTCTCCTGCGCCGACAGGGTCTTGTCCTCTTCCGCCTCGGCGGTTTCGCGCGCCAGGTCCTTGTCCCTGATCTGATGTCGAAACCATTTGGAATAGTCGCCGGTGCGCAAGTGAAACTCCCAAGTCTTGTCGTCTATGCCCTCGGCGATCTGAGCGAAGATCATCAGATTGTGAGCCCTGAGGTTCATCGCATTGTCAGGGCCATGGAAATAGAAGCTGCCGGCTTCGTCGAGCTGGCCTTCGGCATATTTCCGGCTGTGCCGCTTGAGTGACTGACGTGGTTCCACCACCTTGACCGTCTTGACTTTCTTGCCCGCCTGCGGCCGCCAGAACAGCACGCGCGCGCCCTTGGGGCTGGGGATGTCCTTTGGCGGCTCAATGCCAGTCTCCTTGCAGAAGACCTTCACCACGTCCTTCGCCTTGGGGCCAAGCGCAATGATGGCTGTCACAAGGCGCAAGGCGTCTGTCGAGATCGCCTCGGGGTGAACGGTGATCAAGATTGTGCCCGGCAATTCCAATGAAAGGACCGCCCGCGTATCGTCGCGCCGCTTGGGCAGAAGATGGTGCGCTTCATCGATGACGAGCCAGTGCGGTCTCGCGGTGCGCCGGCGGAAACTGCTCAGGCCAGGCAGCAGGTCGGCAAAGAAATCCGGCCTCTCGTCGACGCGCAGGGCCAATCCGTTGACGACAATGTTGCTGTCGGCCTTGGCGATCAGATCCAGCACCTGCGCCTTTGTCGGCGCGCTTGAGCCGTCTCCCAGGCGAACGGCGCCTTCGAGGCCGTCATAGTCGCCTTCGGGATCAAAGACGCAGAACTGAAAACCACTTTCGACGAAGCGTTCCGTCAGCGCGGTGGCCAAGGTGGATTTACCAATGCCGGAACTCCCGGCAATGAGGATCGTGTCGCTCGGCGACAGGTAGACATCATCGCCGCCAGACGACCCAAGAACGATGCCGTCATGGCGCTTCGGCACTATCGCGTGATCACGCTTTATCAGCTTTGCGATCAATTGCTCCACGCCCTTGCCGCGGGCGCCACGCATGACCAGGTTGGCTGTATCCTTGACCGCCGGAATTGCATTGTCGACGGCGGCGCTGCAGCCACAGGCTTGCAGGAACGCGTGGTCGTTCTCGGCGTCGCCGACGCCGACGACGTTGTGCGGCGAAAGTCGAAGGTCCTGAAGGGCCGCAGCGAGCCCGGTGGCTTTGTTGATGCCGCTCGGCAGGATCATCACCGCGCCCTTGTTGAAGATGATTTCCAGTTCGAGACCCATCTTCTTGATGATATCGAGCACGGTCGCCTGATGGGGTTCCCAGGTCGCGACGATCGATCGCCCGACCGAAAGCGGCTTGACGCCCTGCCGCTTCAATCTGGCGACGAATTTGGGCTCGGGCGATGGGGCGATCACCCGCTCTTCCTCGCTGGCCGGCGTGTAGATCATCGCGCCATTCTCAGCGACGACCTTGTCGAAGAGGCTAAGCTCGGGAAAGACGCGCTTGAGATCGGGCAGTTCACGCCCGGTGACGAGAACCAGCTTGCGGCCGCTTTTCTTGAACCGCTCAAGCGCGGCGAGCGTCTTCTTGGCGACGATCCCATCATGAGCCAGCGTGCCGTCATAGTCTGCCGCCAATGCAATGAAATACATTCCGCCGACCCTTCTCGTTCCGGTTGCCCTGTGGCTAGAACGTGTGATCGAGACAAAGGCTCCCCACCGACCGAATCGTAGGTGGAGGAGGGGCGGTTCGCCCTCGGAAATCAGGAACTCCTTCGGTGCCGGTACGTTGACCAGACAAGCCGGGAACCGTCCCGGTCTTTGCTGGCGGCGTGCAAACCCCGTCGCCGAAATCCACACCAAGCGCAATGAAAGGTAAGGCCATGGGCTTCTTTTCGAAGGACATCAAGACACTCGACGATCTCTTCGTGCACACGCTGCGCGACATCTATTACGCCGAAAAGCAGATCGAGAAGGCGCTGCCGAAGATGATCGACAAGGCAACCGACCCGCAATTGAAAGCCGGATTTGAAAAACACCTCGACCAGACGAGAGGCCATATCGAGCGCGTCGAACAGGTGTTTGAGTTGCATGGCGTCAAGGCCAAGGAGGTCAACTGTCCGGCAATCGACGGTATTCTCGAGGAGGCCGACGATGTGAGCGGTGACGTCGATGACAAGGAGGTTCTCGACGCGGCGCTGATTGCTTCGGCGCAGGCCGTCGAACACTATGAGATGACCAGCTACGGGACGCTCATCGCCTGGGCCAAGCAACTCGGCCGCACCGACTGCGCCAATGTGCTGGCCAAGAACCTGAGGGAAGAACAGGCGACAGATCGCAAGCTCACCGAAATGGCGGAAAGCAAGATCAACCTGCAGGCAGCCGAATAGGGCTGCAATCCGGCCGGCTGGTAACTCGGCCGGCCGGATTGCTGGCAGGTTTCCACTCCGTCAGCGAGACGGGTCGACGCCCAAGGCCGTTGATTGCTTGCGCAGCGCCTCATCGTCATCCTGCGGCGCATGCCGAGCAGATCCTGCGATTTCCGTGTAGATGCGGTACGCTACACAAGTGAGCGCCACCATGAAAAGCAGACGGCCCATCCATCCTACTCCTTGCTCATGGATTTCATTCCGGCCATCCTCAGTACCCTCCGACGACCGGCAAGATTTCGCCGGTGATGTAGCTCGAGCAATGCGGCGAAGCGAGGAACACATAGGCCGGCGCGAGTTCTTCCGGTTGCGCGGGTCGTTTCATTGGCGTGTCCGCGCCGAATTTCGAGACGTCGTCGGCTTCCTTGTCCGACGGATTGAGCGGCGTCCACACCGGACCCGGTGCGACCGCATTCACCCTTATGCCCTTGCCGATGAGATTGCCCGACAGGGCCCGCGTGAAGGCATGGATGCCGCCCTTGGTCATCGAATAGTCGACCAGTTGTTTTGAACCGTCGATACCGGTTACCGAACCGGTGTTGATGATCGCCGAACCTGGCTTCATGTGCGGCACCGCTTCCTGCGCCATATGAAAATAGCCGTAAAGATTGGTCTTCAGCGTCGTGTCGAAATGTTCTTCGGTCAGCTCGCCGAAATCGCTGGAATGGATCTGGAACGCAGCGTTGTTGACCAGCACGTCGATGCGACCGAATTTTTCAACGGTCTCCATGACCGCCTTGTGGCAGTGGCTGCGTTCGCTGACATCGGCCTTGACCAGGATGCAGCGTCGTCCCTCCTTTTCCACCGCTGATTTGGTCTCTTCAGCATCCTTGTCCTCGGCCAGATAGACGATCGCGACGTCGGCGCCCTCGCGGGCGAACAACACCGCCACCGAGCGGCCGATGCCGGAATCGCCGCCCGTGATGAGTGCTACCTTTTGGTCGAGTTTTTTCGATCCGAGATAGTACGGCGCATCGTACAGCGGCTCCGGCTCTAGCGCCCATTCGTGCCCCGGTTTGGGCTGATGTTGCTCGGGGAAGGGGGGCTCGGGATATTCACGGGCGCCAGCCTGCATGGCGCCTTGCTGCTTCCCACCGCCTTTCGATTTGTCCTTGGCATCGACGCCACGTTGGATATGGCGCTGCTTGGCCGCTTCACCGGCTATTTCCGACTTCATCTGCATGATCGTCTCCTTGGCTTGGAGAGGAAACAACGCATGTCAGGCAAAAAGGTTTGCGCAAAAGATCGACTTGCCGAGAGGATTCCGGCCAGCGTTTGGCAACGCGTAACGACGACATCGCCAGCTGCACCAATTCAGCTGCAATGCAGCCGCGCCAGCCACCGCCGCGATGGGATCGAGCACCGGGGCTTGCCCGCTGCCTGCGCCGCCTTGGCGGCGAGCCAAACGTAATGATGTGGATTGGGAAGCTATTGCGTCAAACTGGCAAAGCAGCGCCATCCGGTCTACTCCGGGCGTAGCCGCCGGAATTCTATCTTGGCGACAGCCCATCGAGCAGGAAGTCGAGGCCTTTTCGGAAGGCGCCATCCCAATCGTTGTCCAACAGCAGACGAGAGCGTTCGATTGTCGGGTAGTGTTCGCTGAGGTGTGTAAGACGCTGCTGTGCGGCTGCCCTGTCTTCTTCCGAGAGGTCGAAGCTTGCCCGGGTGAGGGTGGCGCCCATCACATAATTCCAGAGCGACCATATCGCGGCGTTCAGATTCGCGTCGGCAACACCGGCTCTGGACAAGGTCTTGCTCAACATTTCCAGGCGGCTGAGAATGTTCGGGCCGAGCGCCCGGCGCGGCAACAGCGATGCCGACCAAGGATGGCGCAACATTCTGGCGCGCCAGTCTTCGAGCATATGAACGACGTCTCCACGCCAGTCCGGAGACTCACCTGTTTCAGGCGATCCGCGATGTTCGAGCACCGAATCGAGTGCTAGATCAAAGACATCCTCCTTGTTGTCAACGTGCCAATACAGGCTCATCACACCCGAGCCGAGGCGATCGGCCAGCCGACGCATTGTCAATCCGTCTATGCCCTGGGCGTCCAGCAGTTCCACGGCGATCGCCACGATACGCTCTCGAGACAGCGGCGGCTCGCTGCTCGCCTCCTGGATGGGTTGAAGCTTTGTCCGTTGCGATCGTTTGCTGGCACTGCGGGGTTTGGCTGCCATCTGTCTTCCTTGCTGGCCGAACGTCGATTTTGGCAGGCACCGTCAGGAATGTCGACGCTGATCGCTTGACTAGTACGATGTACCATACGATGACTCGTACATCGCACGATTCATCGTATGAGCGATCTGGTTTAAAGTTCATGCCGGCGGCGAGTGCGTTATTCGCAGTCAGCAGAGCCAGGAGAAATCATGTCACGCGCAATCAAGCATCTGCTTATCGGAGGGCTAATCATCATGACCATTGCAGTTCCCACTGCGTCGCCGGCGAACGAGTTCAAGCTGACCATCATCAATCCACAGACGCTCTACGACCCGTCGCCGAATGGCTACAGCACCGCCGTGATCGCACCGCGCGGAGCTCGGATTGCCTACATTTCCGGGCAGGGCGGCCAAGACAGCACAGGAGCCTTGTCACCCGATTTCGCCGTCCAGGTTAAGCAGGCCTACGCAAATTTGCATGCGGCGCTCGGGGGCATCGGCGCCAAGCCGGATCAGGTGGCGAAGCTCACGGTCTTCGTGGTCGACCACGACATGTCCAAGCTCGATGTGTTAACCAGGAACGTCAAGGACATGTTCGGCGAGGCGTTGCCGGCGCAGACACTGGTTCCCGTTCCCAAGCTTGCAATCGACCCCATGCTTTTCGAGGTGGAAGCCACCGTTATTCTGGAATAGGGAGCCTGATCGCCCCAACTGACATGGGGTCGAGCACGCCGCCGACAGCCGCGCGTTGGAACCACCAATTCATTTTGGCTCCCACGAAGCAAAGCCGTCACGACGCATACACTCTATTGCTATTGCCGCCGCATCCAAAAGTCGCATAAGATAGATTATGGAACTAACGCATCGGTCAAGAACTGGAAATTGCCGCTGATTCTCATAGGCTTGAGCCGATTGTGCCGTATTGCCTTGAGCGGATGGCCAACGCTAGGCTGTCGAAATGAAGATGGCAAACAGCGAGATCGAAGCGGCGATCGAAGTGTTCGTGCATGGCTTCAGCGCCGACAGAAGCCGCACCTTTCCTTACGAGGCCAGCCGCGTTGGACGCTTGTGGCTGATGCGCGATGCCGAGCGCAAGAATCTTCGTGACTACCGCGGCGAAGAATGGGTCGTCCATGACGTCGCCGCTCAAGAAGCCGATGCCGTCGTGCGGCAGCATGCACGGCCGGGCTTTGCCATTTCCGTTGTGATCGCGAACGAGGATCCGGACGGGCCGACACGAACCGCCTACAAAGCTCTCGGCTACCGGCTGCTTCGGACCGAAGGTTTTTTCGTCCACCGGTTGCGCCGGATTCCGAGCCCGCCAGCGGTTGCGGGCGCTTCGGTCGAACGCGTGCAGACAGCCGAACGGGCGGCGGCGCAGTTGGGAAAGATCATCCGCAGACAGCCGATCCCGGATCATTTGCTCGGCGACAGCGCGCCGTTGCGCCAGTATGTGGCAGTCGATGGCGCCGATATCGTTGGGCGCGTGCGCAGCTTGGATGCCGTGGAAGCCACGTGGTGTTCGAGCATGTATGTCGAGCCTTCGCACCGGCGTCGCGGCATTGGCCAGGCTTTGATGTCGAAAATGTTGCACGACGATCGGGCGCGTGGGTCGAGGTGCTCGGTGCTGGCTGCAACCCACGCCGGGGCTCTGCTTTATCCCCGGATGGGCTACGAACGGATCGGAACGCTGCTGATATTCGCACCAATGAACCGAAAGCCTGTATGAAAGTCTATTCGCATCACGCTGATTCGTAAGGGATTTCAATCGCCATCCCATCATAGGCCGGCTCGACGTTGGCGGGTGTCTCGGCCATCACCGTGGCGTAGTCGAGCGGCACGTGCATATGTGTCAACACCGCATGTATCGGCGCCAGCCGCTCGATCCATTCAAGCGCTTCGCCAAGGGACAGGTGACTGGGATGCGTCCGGTACTGCAGCGCGTCGATGATCAGCACGTCGAGGTCGCGCAGCCGTTCGGCGGTGGGTTCCGGAAAGTCGCTGATGTCGGGACAATAGGCGAGACCGCCAATGCGGAAACCGAGCGATACGATGTCGCCGTGGATCTGCGGCAGCGGCTCAAGGGTGAGGGTACCCCCCTCTCCTTCGATGACCACCGGCCTGGTGTGGTCGATGAGATGCGGCCTGACGATCGGCGGATAGGAACTGCCTTGCGGCGTCTCGAAACAGTATCCGAACGCTTCCCGCAACCGAAGCATCGTCGCCCTGTCGGCATGGACGTCGATCAGTTGGCGCTGATCGAGAACGAAACCGCGCAGATCGTCGATGCCATGGATGTGGTCGGCATGCGGGTGGGTATAGACGACCGCATCGACACGTTTAACGCCGGCCAGCAGCATCTGCTGCCGAAAATCCGGCCCCGTGTCGATGACGACAGTCGTGCGGCTGCCGTTCGCCGCGATCCGCTCGACGAGTGCGGCGGCACGCGTGCGCCGGTTCTTGGGGTTGTCGGGGTCGCAATTGCCCCAGTCGCCGGTGATGCGCGGCGTACCTGGGGACGAGCCGCAGCCGAGAATGGTGAGGCGCAGCCGGTCGGTCATCGTTCAGGCACTTTGCTCTACAGGCCGCGGCATCTTGCCGAACAGCCGGAAGAAATTATCCGTCGTCAGATCAGCGATTTCAGCTTCGCTGACGCCGATGGTTTCGGCCAGCACCTTGGCCGTGTGCGCGACATAGGCGGGCTCGTTGCGTTTGCCGCGAAACGGCACGGGCGCCAGATAGGGCGCGTCGGTTTCGACCAGCAGCCGGTCATGCGGCACATCGGCGGCAATGGCGCGCAACTCAGCTGAATTCTTGAAGGTGAGGATACCCGAGAACGACACGTAGCCGCCGAGAGCGACGCCAATTTCGGCGAGCCGATGTCCGGAAGAAAAGCAATGCAGGATGAAGGGGAAGGCGCCCTTCCCCGTTTCGGCCTTGAGGATCGCTGCCATGTCGTCGTCGGCGTCGCGCGAATGGATGACCAGCGGTAGGCCGGTCTCGCGCGCGGCTGATAGGTGGGTGCGAAAGCCTTGCGCCTGCGCATCGCGGGGCGCTTTGTCGTAGAAGTAGTCCAGCCCGGCCTCGCCGATGGCCACCACTTTCGGGTGCGCGGATAGCCGCACAAGCTCCTCGACCGTGATATCCAGCTCTTCGGCCGCATTGTGCGGATGAGTGCCGACAGAGCAATAGACTTCGTCGAAAGTTTCAGCGATCTCAAGTACTTGCGGAAACCGCCTCACGCGTGTCGAGATCGTCACCATACGGTCGATTCCGGCGGCTAACGCGCGGGCGACGATGGCCGCCCGCTCCTCGGCGAAGTCGGGAAAGTCGAGATGGCAGTGACTGTCGACGAGCATCAGACGTTCGCGTCCGGCTGTTCGACATAACGTGGAAACACCCCTTCCGGTACGGGCAACGCAGTGCCGGGCACCAGCGCATGGTCAGCATGGACATGCGCGAAAGCGCGGCTCTCCGCCGGCACCGCCAACAGGTCGAGCAGTTTCGCGGCCGATCCCGGAGTGAAGGGCTGACACAGCACCGCCACGCGGCGCACGACTTCGGCGGTCGTCCACAGCACCGTTTCCATGCGCGCAGGGTTGGTCTTTTTCAACGCCCATGGTGCCTCGCCGGCAAAGTAGCGATCGGCTTCCGCCACCACGCCGAAGATCGCCGCCAGCGCCAGATGGATGCCCTGCTCGGCCATCGCCTTGCGCGCGATGTCGAGAGCGGCGACGGCCTGATCCAGGATTGCTCTGTCTGCATCCGTCAGGTCGCCGCGCTGCGGCACCACGCCGCCGCAGTTCTTGGCGATCATCGACAGCGAGCGTTGCGCAAGGTTGCCGAGGCCGTTGGCAAGATCGGCATTGGTGCGGTTGACGATCGCGTCATGGCTGTAGCTGCCGTCGTTGCCGAAGGGCACCTCGCGCAGGAAGAAGTAGCGCACCTGGTCGAGGCCGTAGTGCTCGACCATCGCGAATGGATCCACGACGTTGCCAACCGATTTCGACATCTTCTCGCCGCGGTTGAACAGGAAGCCATGCGCGAAAACGCGGCTCGGCAACTCAATGCCCGCCGACATCAGAAATGCCGGCCAATAGACCGCATGGAAGCGGACAATGTCCTTGCCGATGATGTGCGTGGCCGGCCAATAGCGCCATTGCTCGGCCTTTGTGTCGGGATAGCCGGCGGCGGTGATGTAGTTGGTCAACGCGTCGACCCAGACATACATCACATGTTTGTCGTCGCCGGGCACCGGCACGCCCCATTTGAAGGTGGTGCGCGAGATCGACAGATCCTTCAGCCCGGACTTGACGAAGCTGAGCACCTCGTTGCGGCGCTCGGTGGGACCGATAAAGTCTGGCTGGCTCTCATAAAGGGCCAGCAATTTTTCCTGATAGGCGGAAAGCCGAAAGAAATAGCTTTCTTCCTCGTTCCATTCGACGGGCGAGCCGAGCGGTTCGCGACGCACGCCATCCTCGCCGAGCGTCGTCTCGCTCTCGTCGAAATAGGCTTCCTGGCGCACCGAATACCAACCGCTATAACGGTCGAGATAGATGTCGCCATTGGCGGCCATCGCCTTCCAGATCGCCTGACAGGATTCGTAGTGGCGCGGTTCCGTCGTGCGGATGTAGTCGTCGTTCGAGCCACCCATCGCCTCGGTCATCGCGCGGAAAATCGCCGAATTGCGGTCGGCCAGCGCCAGCGGCGTTATGCCTTCCTTCTCGGCCGTTTGCTGCATCTTCAGGCCGTGTTCGTCGGTACCGGTCAGGAAGAAGACGTCCTTGCCGTCCAGGCGCTGGAAGCGTGCCAGGGCGTCGGTTGCAATGACCGTATAGGCGTGGCCGATATGCGGCTTGCCGTTCGGATAAAAGATCGGGGTGGTGATGTAGAACTTGTCGCGTGACATGAAGGAACCGTCATGAATGTCTGAATGGAAAGGCGTGGCGGTGGATATCGTATCGAGGCAGCATTTGCCATCCCGATCCAGGAAACCCAGTCACATTCGCATTGCAGAATTCAGGCGGTCGATCATGATCAGGGCGTGCTGCTTCTTGTCGAGATTGTAGGTATCGGTCTCAGATATAGCGTCCAGCGCCTCATGCCAAGTGTCGGACAACGTTTTGGCCCGTGCGAGATCGCCCGCCAGTGCTGCCTGACTTGCCGCGTCCGACAACAGGTCCAGCGCCCGGCGGTTGAAGATATCGAACTGGATCGCCTGATCGCGGCCAGCCACGGCTTCGGCGAGGCGAAACGCGCCGCCGACATCGCTCTTTCTGCCGGTGACCAGAGCGTCGAGCGTGGAGGCGATCTCCAGCCCGCCATACTGCGTCAACAGGATCGCGTTCCGGGCGCTGCCCCCTGCCCGCCCGACCAGTGCCGCGCGAGCCGCCGGATCGTCAGGCGGCGCGGGCTCGGTCGTTTCCAGCACCGTCATCAGGTCGTTGGCGTCGAGCGGGTTCAATCGCACCACCTGACAGCGCGACCGGATCGTCGGCAGCAGGCTGCCCGGCGCGTGGACAATCAGGATGAACAGAGTCCGTGCCGGCGGCTCTTCAAGATTTTTCAGCAACGCATTGGCCGCATTGGTGTTCATGTCATCGGCGGGGTCGACGATGACGACCCGATAGCTGCCGTCGTGCGAGGTCAGCGACAGGAAGCGGCTGACCTTGCGTATCTCATCGACGGTGACGACTGTCTTGAAACTCTTGGTCTTGTCGTTCAGCGGCCGGGTCAGATGCAGCACGGAAGGATGCGCCCCGGTGGCGATCTGGCGAAACAGCGACGAAGCCGGATCGGCAGTGGCAAGGCTTTCCGGCGCCTGCGCAAAATCCGGGTGCTTCAGCAGATGATGCGCAAGGTGGAAGGCGAGCGTCGCCTTGCCGATGCCGACTGGCCCGGAGAAGATCAGCGCATGCGGCAGCTTGCCCGCACGATAAGCGGCGGTGAGCACGCCTGCAGCTTGGCTATGCCCGACCAGAACGGGCGTTTCGGAGGGCTCCGGCACGCCGTCGAGCGTGTCGTGCTGCTCGGGTGCGATGCGTTCGAAGATCATGCCGGCGTTGCCTGCCTGTCGCGTGCCGGCGTTCTCGCCGCCAGTGCCGCGAACACCGCCGCGGTGACGACGTTCTCGACCGCGTCGGGCTCGGCGGCTGCGTCGACGACGATGCAGCGCTCCGGCTCGGCCTTGGCGATCGCCAGAAACGCCTCGCGGCGGGCCTGATGGATCGCCAGCGTCTCCTTTTCGAAGCGGTCGGCGACTGCCTCGGTGCCGCGCCGCAGCGTTGCGCGCCTCAGGCCTTCCGCCGGATCGATGTCGAAGATCAGCGTCATGTCCGGCATCATGCCGTTGATGGCGACCTGCTCCAGCGCATCCATGAACGCCGAATCGATGCCGCCGGTGACGCCCTGGTAGACGCGCGAGGAATCGAGGAAGCGGTCGCAAAGCACGATGGAACCACGCTCGACCGCCGGCCGGATGAGCTGCTCGACATGATCGGATCGCGCGGCGGCGAAAAGCAGCGCTTCCATCTTCGGTCCGAACGGTTCGGCCGCGCCCGAAAGCAGCACATGCCTGACGGCTTCGGCGCCCGGCGAGCCGCCGGGTTCGCGGGTAAGCAGCACATCGTATTTCTTGGCGCGCATCTTCCTGGCCAGCCGCTCGATCTGCGTCGACTTGCCTGCCCCCTCGCCGCCTTCGAAGGTGATGAAAAAACCGCGTGCCAACCGAGAGGCCTTCTTGTCCATGGCTGAATGGGATTGTAGCGCTCTAGATAGTCCGCGTTCGGCCAAACGTCCATGCCGTCAATTTTTGCCCTTGTGCAGTCGCCCCCAAAACCATGGCTGGTTTTGAGTGATATGCGTTATCGCAGCCAGCCGACCGCCAGTTCCTTGACGGCATCGAGTGCGCGCTGCGGCAGCGTGCCGACGCCGATCGATTCGGCGGCGAAAAGCGGTGTCTCCTGGCTGAGCGTATCGCCGATCCAGACGCGCAGCGCACCCACCGGCTGCCCCTCCTCCACCGGTGCAGCAACCGGGCCGTTGTAGACGATCCTGGCCGTCAGCTTGTCGCGGTTGGTGATCGGCAGGAAAATGTCGATCGGACCCTTGGCCTTCAGCGTCACCCCGGATTTCGCTCCGCCGAAAACCTGGGCTTCTCCAACCACCTCGTCCTTGGCGAAAATTTCAGTCTTCTCGAACGAGCGGACACCCCAGTCGAGCAGCTTTCGCGCTTCCTCGGCGCGCTCCTTGTCCGAGGCCAGCCCGCTCATCGCCGCGATCACGCGGGTACCATTGTGGCTGAGCGAACCGACGATGCCGAAACCGGCTGCCTCGCTCGCACCGACCGCCAGGCCGTCGGCGCCGATGTCCATCGCCAGCAGCGGATTGCGGTTCCTCTGTGAGATCTTGTTCCAGGTGAAATCCTTCTGGCTGTAATAGCGATAGAGATCCGGATAATCGCGCCACAGGTGCAGGGCGAGCTGCGCCAGCTCGCGCATGGTCGTCTGTTGGCCATCCGCCGGCAGGCCGGTCGAATTGACGAAAGTCGACGTCTTGAGGCCGATCTGGCGGGCCCGTTCGGTCATCTGCGCGGCAAAATTGTCCTCGGATCCCGACATGCCTTCGGCGATGACGATGCAGCCGTCATTGGCCGCCTGCACGGTCACGCCCTGAATCAGGTCTTCGAGCCGGATCGACGACTTGAGCTTGGCGAACATTGTCGATGTTCCCGAAGGCGCGCCACCCTTGCGCCAGGCGTTTTCGCTGACAACGAACGTATCGTCGAGCTTCAGGCGACCGGACTTGATGGCGTTGAAAACCACTTCCATGGTCATCAGCTTGGCCATCGAGGCCGGCGGTATCGGCTTGTCGGCATCCTTGGAAAACAGCACCGTCCCGGTCTCGGCGTCGATCATGAAGGCCTGTGCGGCCTTGGTCTCGAACAGCTGCGCACCGGCCGGAGCCTGGAAAAACAGCAGCAGGCCAAAAACCAGAAGCCCGGCGAGCGGGAGCAAGCGCAATTGCATGATGTTCGACCCGTTGGCCGGCACCGCCGGCAAGCCCGCAAAAAGTATCGGGCTTTTTGCACGGCGGATCAACCGCGTAGCGGAAATCCAGCCTGGCTTGTGCTCAGTTGCGCACAGCCAGCGCATCGGGAGCGCCATGCGACCAGGCAGCCTGCAGCAAATCATCCAGGTTGTGATGGCCATCGGGATAGAGATTGACCGAATACCAATCCTCGCCGTCGAGTTCCGAACGCTGGATCTCGATCTTGCCGAAGGCGGCAAGCTGAGCGGCAATACGCTTGGCTTCTCCGGCATCCTCGAACGAACCGGCAGCAACGTAGTCGGTGGACGGACCGGCCGGTGGCGGCTGCCGCTTCCACGATTGGAGCACGTCGGCCGGCGACATGCCGTCGCTACCCATTGCGGCGAAGGCATTTGAGGCGCGTTCGACCCGCTCGTCGGCATAGGACAGCGAGGCCACGGCAAACGGTGATTGCGGCGGCAGATTGATCTGCGGGCGCTCCGGCACGATCGGGCCGAAATCCGGAAGCGCCAGATCGCCATAGGCCGAGGACTGCGTCGACATGACCGGCTGGACAGCGCCGGAATCGGTCAACTGGCCCGGAAACGGCACGGCGGCGGCGCCCGCAGGCAGGCTTGGCGACGGCCCGTTCATGGCGACCATGACGCCGGTCGGCAGTCCATCCGACGGGTCTGGCGCCCTGTTGCCGGGATGGTAGGAAGCCATCAGATACTGGTCGTCATCGCCGTCGAGCGGCGCGCGGCCGACATATTCGACCTTCACCTGAGCGGTGCCGGTGTTGGCATAGTCAAGCATCTGGGCAGCGCGCTCCGAGACATCGATGATGCGGCCTTCGTGATATGGGCCGCGATCGTTGACGCGAACGATGACCGAACTGCCGGTCTTGAGATTGGTGACGCGGGCATAGCTCGGCAGCGGCATGGTCGGGTGCGCCGCCGTTAGATGGGTCATGTCGTAGACTTCGCCATTGGCGGTAAGCCGGCCATGGAAGGCGTCGCCATACCAGGAGGCCAGGCCGACCTTGGCGTAGCGCTTGTCTTCCCGGGGGTAATACCACTTGCCGCGGACCTGATAGGGTTTGCCGAGCTGATCCCTGCCGCCGCCACGTTGGATGCGCCCATTCTGGGAGATCACACGCGGGCTTGCCTTCACGCCATATTCGGATTCGGCGAAATATTCTTTGGAGCGGGTCTTCTTGTAGACCATCGCTTTCGGCTCGGGCTGCGACGCACAAGCCGCCAGCAAGGCGGCCGACATGGCGAACAACGCGACTGCAGCAGCGCGACGAAGACGCGGTTGCGTCACAGCCTGCATTTTCCTGATGTCCCCTTCAGTCTTGACCTAGACGTTGTGTCCAACCGTCGAAGAAGCCGAAACACTCACCCGACCAATACAACGACGCCTTTGAACCCCGATCCTTTGTGCGCAGGAATTGCTTATCACGGTATTAACCGATTGTGGCTGCAACCGGGCAAGATTGTGGCGTCTCCACCGTGAAAGCCTTCTGAAAAGTAACGGTTTTCGTGCTTCCACGCGAGAGATGTGATGCCCTCTGCCACAAAGAGCCTGGCTTCGCTCCTGCCGCCCATGCCTGCCGTTGACCAAGCTTTGACGGGCAGCGGACCGACCGTCGGAACAAAGAAATGCGCCGCTAGTTTCTTCCGCAGGGCACTCGAACAGAAGGACGAGCATGATGAAAATGGCTTCATTGACAATCGCGATCGCAATGTCACTTTCTGCCGGGTCTGCGATCGCCGCATGCCCGGACAAGTCGGCTTCCAACGCAGGGACGGATTCCGAACAGACGGCCGGTATTTCGAAAGATGGAACTCATGCGCCTTTAGAGACCCCAAAAGCGTCGGACAGCACGGGCAAGCCAGCCGCCAAGGATGGCGCCACGATGCCGTTGGCGGGCGCCGAAGGCGGCGGCGACAAGAATCTTGCAACCTCGCAGCAGGACATTGAGGCGCAGCAGCATGGTGATAAGGCCGCGGCGGCAAAGGCGGACGAAAGCTGCAAAGACTGAGGAACACGCAGGCCGGAGCCGATTTGCAGCTTCGGCCTTCCTCACGAGCAGCTGTTCCCTTGGCGAACTGAATTTTTTGGGGAAATGCCGCAGCTCTCCCAAGAGGTTGACCTATAGGGATTAACCCGCCCCGCCCGGTTGCAAGGATGGTTCTGGCGATAGCTGGACTGCGCCCTTGCCTGGGGCGCTGCATGGAAGCACTGCAGCGCCTCACAATCTCGGGCAACGCCCGCGGCGGGCTTCTTCTTCATGCACCATTGGACCGCGATGGTCCCGGTGCTCGATCCCGACAAGCTCAGAGTCTGCCCAGGACAGCAGGAAGCGACGCAGCGGTGGTTGACGCAGCCCTCAATGCCGCTTTACAGGAATGAGGCGTGAACCAGCCGGGAGCGCCTTCGGTGCCAATCCGGTGCCAACAGGCCAAACGGGTTGGCCCCCGCGCTACCCAAGTGGTTGAAAAATCACGATGGAGGAATGGCCGAGCGGTTTAAGGCACCGGTCTTGAAAACCGGCGTGGGTGCAAGCTCACCGTGGGTTCGAATCCCACTTCCTCCGCCAACTGGCGCCCCTGCAAGATCCGCCAAAGGCGCATAAGCGCGACGGCACCTGGTACCTCGTTCGCCGTGTTCCGAAGGAATTCGCCGAGCTCGATCGCCGCGTCCTGGTCCGCATCAGCACCGACATTCCGATCGTAAACGATCCCCGTGGCATTCGTGCCAAGGAAGTAGTGCAGCGCCTCCACGTCGAGCTCGATGCGTATTGGGGAGGGCTTCGCGACGGTCAATCTGGCGAAGCTCGCTTGCGTTTCGAGGCGGCCCAGCAGCGGGCGAAAGCCCTGAGGCTGGTCTATCAGACGAATGCCGAGCTCGCTGAAGGCGCGCGCGATGATATTGTCGACCGCATTAGACTGCTCCTCGACAGGAACGTCATTGAGGACGAGCGGGAGGTGGCGGCCGCCCTGGGTGGTGAGGAGCGGCCGGCGATCCGCCTCACGGGGCTGGTTGCAGAATTCGAGAAGATCGAGGCCCAAAGCCTCAATGCCATGTCCCCGAACCAGCTCCGAAAGTGGCGCAATCCGAAAAAGCGCGCCGTTGGCAACCTTATCGAGGTTGTGGGCGACATGAACATAGCCGCCCTCACCCGGAGCCACGCCATACAATTTCGCGAGTGGTGGCAGAAACGCATACGCGTGGAAAGTCTCGACATCGGCACCGCAAACAAGGACATTGGCCACGTGTCGAAGATGCTGACCACTGTCGACATGGCACATCAGCTGAATTTGCCGCCGGTGTTCAAGAAATTGCGGCTATCGGGACAGGTCGCGGTCCAACGAGCGGCTTTCGAAGCGGCTTTCGTCCAAGACAAGATCCTTGCCGACCGCGCGCTGGCGGAACTCAACGAGGAGGCCCGTCACCTTGTGCTGCTGATAGCGGACACCGGCATGCGTTTGTCGGAGGCGGCGAACCTTCTGCCGCACCGCATCTTGCTAGATCACGCGGTGCCACATGTGCAGGTGAGGCCCGATGGACGCGTGTTGAAGACAGACCACTCCCTGCGCGACATTCCGCTCGTGGGTTGCGCGCTCGCCGTAATGAAGCTCCACCCCAAAGGGTTTCCGCGCTATCTCGACAAGGCCGACTCGCTCTCTGCCTTGGTCAACAAGTTTCTTGACAATGCGAATCTCCTGCCGACTGATGACCACTCTCTCTACAGCCTGCGGCACACATACGAGGATCGGCTGACGGCCGTGGAGGCGCCCGAAAAGGTCGTGGCCATGCTGATGGGCCACAAATGGCATCGGCCAAAATACGGTTCTGGCCCGACGCTCGAGCAAAAGCAGTTCTGGCTGAAGAAGATCGCGTTCAAACCGCCGGCGCATCTTTGACCTCCCGCGCATCATTGCGGTGAGGACCGCCGCGTTATCATCGTGGCGCGCTTGAGCTCGACGGCGCGCTCCAGATGCTCGAACAACGGCACGTATGCGCTCTCAGGGGTACAGTCACGCTTGTATATGCGGTGCTCTCCGATTAATGGCCGTGAGCCGAGAACAAATCCGAGAGGCCGAAGGATGTATGGCGATGTCGTTAGGGAAGAACTCAATCTCCAGTCTTCGGCCCTCATCCGCTCCGAAGCTGAGTACATCCTCGACTTCCGTGATGCTGACGCCCTCTGAGCTCGACTTGCTTCGGCAACAGTCGAAAGAGACGGGCGACTTCGCGCGAAAAGCCTTGGAGGGTCTACGCCCCAAGGCAGCGAAATCGGCCTATGCGGCTGGGGTGCCGTCGACGGTGACACCGAGCAGACGCGCCTGAGTTTGGAGCGACCGGACGGACACCGCCGGCGGCTACTACACGCCTAGAGACGCAATCGTACCGCGCTGGACAGCGGCCGGCCCAATGCGGCCTACCACGAGGCGTTCCACCGCCTGCAGGCGCTGTTTCTCACCGATGCCGAGCCTCGGCTAAGATTTCTACGACGCTGGACGGGATCGAAGCGGCCCGTGCTTTTGCCAGCTCTGGAGAGCCACCATTTTTACGTTTACCTGCTTACGTCTCCGTACCAGACCAGTGGGGGCTGCTGTCAGCTCCCCGATGCTCATGCCATTGCAGAGAGCCGCCTAAATGAAAAACAGCTGTCATTGGCTCGAACTGTCCTTATCGAAGATCGTTTTGTCATCTACGATCCAAAGACTGAAGAATATTTCATTATCGACTGGTTCAAAGATAACCCGCCGTGAAAAACATCGGCTTGGCGTGATAATGCAAATCGACAAGATTGTAAGCAAGCGAGTTCGTGGAGCGGCGCTATCCGAGCTTGAGCGGCTTTGCCCAGTAAAGCTAAAAGATGAATCAGAGGTACTCCCATTCAAATCGGGTATTCATAATACCGCAATCGTCCGAAATGCTGGGTCTTTGAAACGCTCTCAGTGAGCCATCCTATCGAGACCCTGTCGCTGCCCTACCCTATCGATACCTTATCCATACCCCATCGATACCCTATCGATACCCTATCGACACAGAGACAGAGATAGAGACCATACAAGACGGAAATCCAACGAAACAAAAAATCTTACCTAAACCATTTTGAAAAATGTTTGCCGCGAGCGGCGAAGCTACCCTGTTCCGCGTTGGAGCGAAGGATCGAACATGGAGGACAGAACCAGTTGGCCCAAGACTACACCGAGACATGCGAAGCTAAAACTAGGAGGGGGACGGAATGCAGAAACGCAGCTGTGCCTGGAAAGCTCAGATGTCGGTTTCATGGTGGGCTGAGTACAGGCCCCACATCCCAAGGAGGAAAGGATAGGATAGCCGAAGCGCAGCGGTATCGTTGGGAGAGGTGGAGAGCTGCGGCTGATTCCTAGCAAATTGGCTTGGCAATCGTCGGCGCTCAACGAATGACTTGACTCCTCAACGGACATATTCGGACGGGTTTGAATGGGTCAACAATCCGCTTGAATGAATCAAGATGCAAACGGTGCCACTCCATGGGGTGTTACGATTATGTTGACTTTTGTTGACCTGAAAATCGTTTCGGTGAACGGGTTTCCAGGCACATGCTGAAGCGCACGTAGTGGCCAGGGGGCATTGAGGCGCGTGAGGCTTGCCCGGCGCAGCCAGGGCAAACCAGGCTCACGGACGTTTTGCACGGCAGACCAGGTCTCAATCATCTGCTGCTTTCGCGCGCTATGCCTTTGAATTGACCAACGATGGGGTTGGGGGTCAAAGCGAGATTGATCCCAAGCGCGGCCTTAGGGCCTCATAGAACTATCACCCTCATCTTTGTTGGGGTTTTGGCCAACTAAGCGAAGATCGGGCTAGGCCGAAGACGGCCGATCGAGGTCGACTCGCGCGACGGCGTAGGCGTCAAGCGAGATGAATTGGTCATCCAGCGGTCTTGCGGAAATTTCCATGAAGTTGGGATCGGTTGCCGCCTGCTCGAACTGCTCGGCGCCGAGAAGAGCAATACGGGCGCTGCTCGGCGCATCCGAAAGCCGCACAGATTGCGTCTTGGCGGTGAGGTTAGCGACCCACAGGGTCACGCCCCGATCGTTTTCAGCTGCGATCGTCACAACGCCGTCAGCGCCGAAAGTTCCTACGGACAGCAAGGTGGCTCCGCCGAGCTTTGAGAGACCAGCCAAGACATGGAAAGCGGGATAGACCGTTCGGGAATCCTGCTGGTCAAACCATGGCTGCACGAAGTCAGCCTTCCTATGGATTTGGCCAAATGGACCGGTGAAGTCACCGAAGACGACGGCCTCGATGCCCTCGCGAGCGCATGCGGCGAAATAGCCGACGATCCAGGCCGCATTGAACAGCCCGCGCTGACGAGGATCGATGCGCGATAGGCAGACGCGACCATTCGCTTCGTTCTGCGCCGTGGAGGCACCGTAAGGGTTCTCGCGGCAGCCGAGCTGACTGGGACCCACACGCAGCGGCAACCCGCCCATGAAGGAACGGGCAGAGCGGATCAGGTGGGGAATGGCCTCAAGCGTCTCCATCACTGACACATCGTCGGCAGCGTGCACGCTTGGACAGGTGGTAAAGGTCGCGTAGTCGAGCGCCTCGCTTGGCGGGCGCTTGCGATTGAGCTCGGTGAAGTACGCGGCCATGCCGCCGCCGACCGGTACACCCGGGAAAGCCCGGCGCGCTGCCGAGTAGCTTTCCTGGAAGCTCGGCATGGCCGGCCATGCTGCTCCCGGCTGTACCGATTTCATGTCCTGCGCCGGAAAGACGCAGATAGCTTCTAGATTGAGGCCGAGGCGACGGACAGCATCCGCGACCGGCTTTAACTCGCCGAAGGGATCCAGCGTTCCCCTGGTTATGATCTCCAGCACGACGCTTGCACCAATCAACCGGGTCAGCGCTGCGTACCGTTCAAGTTCATCGTGGCCGTGCCCGAGACGGAGATCGACCTGGCAGGCTATCCACTGCGGAGCCAATTGCCGAATTAGATCGGAGTTTCCAAGGGCGTGCCTGGCCTCGTCGGCGGCGACGCCGACGCCAATGCGAGGCACTCGGCCGGCCGGTCCGCCAATCGTCACTTTGATCGGCGGGTCAGGATTTTCAGACATCGGCGCAAGAAGCGTCCCCGACATATGCAGCCGGACGGCCTGGGTGAATTTCTGGCCCTTGGGCAGTCTGTAGGGCCACGGGCGACGCAAGGGACGAACATAGGTTTTATAGGATGCGTCAGACCAATTGCGTTGATCCTCCATCTCAAAGGCATCACCATCCATGGTGCAGGTGGCCCAGATCCCAGGCGCGATCTCATGTGACAACGCGCGCACGTCGGTGAACGGACATTCCGGATCAATAAAGTCCGGAAAATGCGAAAGCCTTTCGAGACCATCTTGATGCAGGACCCGCACCGGCTTGCCGGCCAAATCTGCTATGGGATGCAGCACGACGAAGCCGGTCCGGTTGGTCAAAAGGTCGGTCTCAGGCTCTGCTTCTGTCACAAACGACAGCGCACCATCGCTACTGCCCGAGACGCGTGCCCGGTAAACCAGGCGGCCGGATGTTGCGGCACATGTTGCACGGTATTCAATGGCGAACGCATCCGGCCTCTCGTCGATCCGCAGATCATCGAGAACGGGGGTACATGTTCCCCAGTTTTCGTCCCGTACAAGAAACGAGATTCCGCGCAAGATCTCGATCGTCCCGATGCGGATGTAGCGCAACGCCCCATTGTCGAACGCGACCGACAAGGATCCGGCGCGCAGTGTGCGCAGCGGTGCCTCGTGCTGTTCGGTGCCACATAAGCGGACTGCCAGGGAAGCTGTCGAGGTCAAATTGCCCGCTCCGTCGTGGCGTCGAAGATCGAGGCCCGGTTCATGTTGATGTCGATCGCAAGCTTCTCGCCCGGACGGCTGACGTCGTGCGCCTGCAGCTCAGCCATCACCGGCGCGCCAGCCAGTCGGAATGTCG
This sequence comes from Mesorhizobium sp. M0848, assembly GCF_040319805.1. NCBI lineage: Bacteria > Pseudomonadati > Pseudomonadota > Alphaproteobacteria > Hyphomicrobiales > Phyllobacteriaceae > Mesorhizobium > Mesorhizobium sp. M0848. The sequence continues at coordinate 96,457 of NZ_JAMYOM010000018.1, forward strand.
CGTAGCTGCGCGAGCCGGTCGGCTGCAGCAGGTCGATCGTTGCCTCATAGCGAAACGTGCCCTGCTCCGGTGTGGCAGTGTGCGCCCGAGTGAGATGTTCTGGCCTCAACCCGAGCAGCACCTGCTGTCCGTCTGCGACGCCCTTCAGCCCCCTGCCCGGCGCTAAGGGCAGCAGCGCGTCCGCGAGCCGGATGGCGGCGGCGCTTCCGTCCAAGGCAAGGTTGCCTGGCAGGAAGCTCATCCGCGGCGAACCCAGAAACCCAGCGACGAAGGTTGAGGCCGGGTGCTCGAACAACTCGAGTGGCGCGCCCTGCTGCTCTATCAACCCGTCGCGCATCAGCACGATGCGGTCAGCCAACGTCATCGCTTCGATCTGGTCATGGGTGACGTAGATCATCGTTGTGGCAATGTCCTGGTGAAGGCGTTTGATTTCGCCGCGCATTTCGTCGCGAAGCTGTGCGTCGAGATTGGACAGTGGCTCGTCGAACAAAAAGATGAGGGGGTTGCGGACTATGGCGCGGCCGATGGCGACGCGCTGACGCTGGCCACCGGACAGCTGACGCGGAAAACGCCCCAGCAAGGGAGTGATGCCAAGCATGCGTGCCGCCTCGGCCACGCGCACCTCGACCTCTGGCTTCGGCATCTTGCGAGCCTTGAGGCCGAAGCCAATGTTCTTGGCCACGCTCATATGCGGATAGAGCGCATAATCTTGAAACACCATTGCCACGTCGCGATCGCGCGGCCGGAAATCATTGACCACTTCGCCGCCAATCTCGATCGTGCCTTGTGAGCTCTCCTCCAGTCCTGCGATGGTCCTCAGCAGAGTGCTCTTGCCGCATCCGGAGGGTCCAACCAGGACAGTGAACTCGCCGTCGGGGATGTGGAGGTCAATGCCGCGCACCGCATGGAAGGCGCCGTAGCGCTTGTGCAAGCCGGTGATTCTGACTTCGGCCATGCCTTCCCTTCCTATCCGCGAACGGCGCCGAGCGTCAGCCCGCGCACGAGATGTCGTTGAGCAAGCACTCCAAGGGCGATCGATGGCACAAGGGAGACAATGGCAAGGGCTGCGGCTTCACCATATTGTGCGCCCTGGAAGCCGATGAAGGCTCGGAAGACCGTTGGCAGCGTAAAGGCAGTTCGGCTGGTCAAAATCAGAGCGAAGAAGAACTCCGTCCAGCAGGCAATGAAGGCGAAGACAGCCGCCGCGACGATGCCTGGTGCTGCGAGCGGCACGGCAACGCGCCAGAACGCCTCCCATCTCGTGCAGCCATCGACGAGGGCCGCCTCCTCCATCGACTTCGGCATGCCGCGGAAATAGGCAAACATCATCCAAACCGACACCGGTAGCGTGAAGACCGTGTAAGCTAGGATCAGCCCGATATGGGTGTCGTACAGCCCGACGCCACGATAGATAAGGAATACCGGCAGGACGATGCCTATCGGTGGCAGGAAGCGCTGCGACAGGACCCAGAAGGACAGATGCCGGCCGCCCGTGTTGTAGCGCGCCAGACTATAAGCCATCAGCGTGCCGATCAGTGCCGAAAGCACCGTCGCCGAAAGCGAAATAATCAGGCTGTTGATAAGCCCGTCGAGACCGCGATAGGTGAACAGCGCAGCTTCGTAGTGGACAAGCGTCGGTGCGGCAGGGAACCAGACAGGCGGTACGGTGAGGTAGTCGTCGCTGGGCTTGATGGAGGTGTTGAACATCCAGTAGAGCGGCCACAGCACAAACACCAGGAAGAACCCCAGCAGCAGAATTCGGCCGATCGGCAACGACCGGCGTTTCCTGCGGCGGGCGGGCGCGACGGCGGCCATTAGACCGGTTCTACCTTCAAGAGCCGACGCACCAGCAACGTCACGATGAGCGCCGTAAAGATCAGGAACAGCCAACTTCCTGCTGTTGCTTGCGATAGATGAAACTGCGTGAAGCCGACGGTATAGAGATAATAGGAGGCCGTGTAAGTTTGTGTTCCCGGGCCACCGCCTGTCATGATGAAAATGGTATCGAACATACGGATTGCGTCGAGCAGACGGAAGGTCAGGGCCAGCAGCATCATCGGCCCGAGATGCGGGAGCGTGATCGCCCAAAAAGCCTGCCAGGCGTTGACGCCGTCAAGTTCTGCCGCCTCATAGAGATTGGGTGGGATTGCGGTCAGCCCAGCGAGCAGGATGACGAACATGAACGGCGTCCACTGCCAGACATCGGCGATGATCAGCGAGATATAGAGCCACGGGCGCTCCGTCATCCATCCTATCGTAACCTCCTGCCCCAATAGTTGCGTCAGGATATAGTTGGTCGGTCCGAAAGGCCGCTGTAAAAGCAGCGTCCAGGCCTGGCCGACGATGACCGGGCTGATGAACAGCGGCACGATCAGGATCGACATGATCACACCGCGGCCCGGAAAGCTGCGCACCATTGTCAGCGCCACCAGGAGACCGAGCACGAATTCGATAGCGACGCTGATGCCCGACAGCCATGCTGTCAGCAACAGCGACCAACGTGCTACTGGATCGAACACGACCCGCTCAAAGTTCTTCAATCCGACAAAGGCGTGGCCCGGCACCTGGAAGTCGTAGTTGATGAAAGATACCACCAGCGAGAACAGAAGCGGATAGATCGAGAGCGCCAATATCAGCAGCACCGCGGGCGCCACCAGCAGCCACTTGAAGTGACGGTCTGCCCATTGGGCAAAGGCAGACAGCCGGGGCGGTGCGCCGGCGGCCTTCAAGCGACGGATCGTGGCGGTGGGCTGCATAGGCGTATCCAAAAATCGCCGCTTAGCGGGGAGGTGTTGCGAGCCAAGCGCCCGCAACACCAATTGCTCCAGACAGCATGCCTCCCCTCAGAGGGTGACCGCCATGCCAAGTTTTTCCACCGTGTTGTCGGCAGTGGCGCCAGGCAGTTTCAAGAACTCGGTGTAGAAGCCTTTCTGCGAATCCACACCCAGTCGGTCGGTCGTCTCGTTCCACTCGGCGGCGGCCGTTTCAAGCGACGCCTTCGCATCCGCCCCAGCCCACACCGCGGTGCACATGCGGTCGATGCTCAAGAAGTAGTCCTGCGCGCCTGGCATGATCGGATCGAGCAGACCGACATTTGCCGAGTTGTTGAGGTTGGCAAGGTACTCCTTGGCACTGGGGAAGAGCGCGCCGTAGAGCTCGGACTTGAAGTGCGAGATGCGGTATGGGTCGCGTAGCGCATAGGGCAGCATGCAACGTGCCAGCGAGACGGGTGGCGAGCATACCCATTGCATGAACAGATATGCCGCCTCTGGGTTGGGCGAATCCGCGGACAGTGCCTTGTTGTAGCCGGTCGCATGTTCCGGATTTCCCGGAACGACGGCATAGCCGACCTTGCCAGCGATCTGCGACTGCGGAATGAAGTTGATTGCCGTGGCGGACTGCGAATAGTTCGCCGCCATACGGCCGCTAGGAGGCCAGGAATAGATCATCGCGACTTTGCCGGTCAGGAAAGCCGCCCACAAGGAAACGGCGTCGAGCTCGTTGTTGCCGGGGATCGAGGCCTTGTTTGCGGCGAGCATGTTTGTCAGCGTCTTGACGCCGGCATCCGACACCAAGCCGGCCTTCATGTCGTCTCCGAACAGTTTTCCGCCGTTGGCGCGGTACTGCTGCAGAAAGTCGAACTGATTGCCAGGGCTGCCCGCCTTGCGGAAATGTCCCGCGCCATAAACCTTTGGCGCCATCTGGTCGGTAATGAACTGGGCGATCTGGGCATATTCTTCCCAGGTCTTCGGCGGTCCAAGCTTGGCGTTGAACTTCGCCTGGTAAGCCTCCACCATTTTCGGATCCTCGAAGATGTCCTTGCGGTAGTAGAGAGCGAACATGTCGCCGTCGTCGAAGAACCCCCAGATCTTTCCCTTGTAGGTCGGCAGCGCCTTGTACAGGGGATGATAGTCCTCGAGGTCTGCCGGGTTCATGTATTTGGCGATGTAGTCGTCTAGAGGGGCAATGACGCCGCCATCGGCAAGCGACGGTGTCCAGGCCGGCGAGATGTCGAGAACGTCATAGGCACCCGAGCCGGCGATGTGCTCGGCGACTGCCTTGGAGTACTGGTCAGGGTTCGACAGTTCGACGACATTCGACTTCATCCCGGTAAGCTGCTCCCACATCGGCCCACTGAAATTGCGCGGATCGAGTGCCTGCAGGCCAGCCTCGTAGGTCATGTTGAGGGTGACGCCCGAATGCGCCTTGGCCGCCTCCGCCGCGCGAAAGGCGGAACCGTCCGCCGGCCCTTCCTTCGATGCTTTTAGGGCTGCGGCCTGCGCCTGGCCGAGCGGCGACGTGGCGTCCGCCAATTCCAATGTTTGCTGCGCCATCGCCCAATCCGTCATCATCCCCAGCATCGGGCCGGACACGGCCAACATGCCGGTCATCTGACCGAAGCGGGTGATGAAAGTTCGGCGGGTGGTTTCGCCGCTCATGAAGGCGTCGACCTCTGCTTCGAGACCTGCCTGAAAGTCACGTTTTTCACGATCGTTCATAGTGCTTGGTCCTCCCATTTCCATTTGCTTCACTCGTCCGCCGGCGCTGCGGTCAAGCATTTCCTCCCGTAAGGTCGCCGCAAAGGGGCCGCGGCGGCGCGCCCAAAAATCAGTGTCCTCCTAGGTTCCGAAGCGGGCGGCGAGCCCCGACAGCCTGGTCTTCCACAGCTCGCTCGAAAGAACCTCGCGATTGACCACGCCGCGCGGCTCCCGACCGCGCTGCACCTCCATTACCGCTTTGACGTCGGCGGCACCGTTGCCGGCAAAGCACTGGTCGGTCCAGCAAAGTGCGTGCGGCGCCAGGATGACATTGTCGAGTTTGAGGATCGCATCGTCTGCGTCGGGAGGCTCTTGTTCCAGCACGTCGAGACCGGCGCCGGCGATGCGGCGCTCCTGCAGCGCTTGCGACAGCGCTTTCTGGTCGACGATCGGGCCGCGCGCGGTGTTGATCAGGTAAGCTGTCGGCTTCATCAGGGCGATCCGCTCAGCGTTGACGATGTGGTGGGTCTGAGGCGACAGGGGGCAACTGACCGACAGCACGTCGGCGCGGCGAAACAGATCCTCCAGCCCGACCAGCTCGACGCCCAGGTCGGCAGCGACCCTCTTGTCGGCAAACGGGTCATGGGCAATGAATTGCATGTCAAAGGGCTTCGCCAAGCGGAAGACCTCGGCACCGATGTTGCCGATGCCCAGTGACCCAAGCGAACGCCCGACGAGGCCGACCCCCATGTGATCGGAGCGCTTCTCGAAACCAACAGACCCTTTGCGGGTGAGCGCGTCCTTTGTCAGCAGTTTGCCGGTCAGTGCCAGCATGAAGGTGATGACGGATACGGCGACGGGGCGTCGCACGCCATCGGGCGTGATGACCAAGGCAATGCCGGCTGCGGTGCAGGCCTCAACGTCGACAGTGTCGTAGCCGACCCCGAAGCGGGCAACGACGGCCAGGCGTCCGCTCCTGGGGACACTCGTGGCATCGAAGCGATGGGCGAGGAGGATCAGCGCATCGAAATCCTCAAGTTGGTCGGCGCGAAGCGGACTGTTTGACTCCAGGAACACCATCTCGACGCCCGTCGCATTGCGCAGTGGCACCAGATCGAAATCTGGGTAGGTCGGCGAGCCGTCCGGCTTGCGGAAATCACCGGAAAGCGCCACCCTGAATTTTACGCTGTCCATCGTCTCCTCCGCTCCTATTCGCACCCGGCGCGGATCTTGGAAACCGCGTCGGCGATCGCGTCGTGCAGAATCCAAACGTCGCCTGAATAACAAATAAAATCAAAGCCTTGTGCGTAGAAGTCGTGTCCCTGCGCGACGTTGGGAACCAAGCGTCCAAGCGATTTGTTGTGCTTCTTGGCGGCGGCAACGATTTTGGCCATTGCAGCAGAGAAAGTGGGGTGGGCGAAGTCGCCAGGAATGCCGAGCGAGACGGACAGGTCGAAATGTCCGACCCACAGACAATCGACCCCGTCCAGTCCCGCGATGCCCTCAATGTTCTTGACGCCGTCGGCGGTCTCGATCAGGCAGATGAATGTCGAGCGCTTGTTGGCGGCTGAGAATTTATCAGCGACCGAGCCCGGACGGTAGCGGTCATGAGCGATCTGCAGCGCCACGCCGCGGACGCCGGCAGGGTGATATTTCATGGAATTGATGATGTGCTGCGCCTGCTCGACGGTACTCACCATCGGGGCGATCAGGCCTTCGGCCCCCATGTCCATGGCGCGGGCAAGGAAATGGTAGTCCTGCGATGGCACACGCACCATAACCGGCAGGTCGGCCGCTTCGAAATAGCGGATCGCACTCTTCACCGTTTCCAGGCTGAAGCCCGAATGCTCCATATCGAAAAAGACGAAGTCACAGCCAGCGGACTTCAGGATGTGACCTATACCCGGCGTCGCGAACTCGGCGACGAGCGTACCAAGTTTGACCCGCCTGTGAGAAGTTAACGCCCTGAGACTTGGCTCTGACATGCACTTCCTCCCGTTCGCCCAAAAGGGCCAATCCGCCTAGTTCTCGTCAATGCGTGGCCTCAAGAACGAGGTCGCAGGTCATCACCAACTTGGTCACGACGAGCGGCGCGCTCTGCGTATTGAATTCGTCGAAGTGAGCGGTGCGGCAGTGCTCCTCGAATGCGGCCTCGCTATCGTAAATCTCATAGAGCAGGACCCGGTCCGGTTCGCCGCGCGCCTCCGTCACGTCAAAGCGGCGGCAGCCGGCCTCGCTGCGCATCGACGCGGTTGCATTGGCGTCCACAAGTTCGCGGAATCTGCCCCGGGCACCCGGCTTGAGGCGGAAATCGACCCAGACCACGAAGCCCCTCATCACTTGGCACCTGCAATTTCCAGATAGCGCCTGGACACATATTCCAGATGCCTGCGCATAGCCGCTTCGGAGGCGTCTGGATCGCGCGCGGCGACGGCATCAAAGATTTCGCGATGAGCCTCATAGGCCTTGCGGTCTTCACCTTTGGCCAAAGTCGTGCGCCGCTGTTCGAGCAGCCATTCGGCCAACGCCGCGTGGATAGCTGTGAAGATTCGATTGCGGGTGATCACCGCCAGCACGTAGTGGAAGTCCACGTCGGTGCGCTCGAAGCGCGTCAGGTCCCCGATCGACTGTCGGTTGATTTCAAGCGCCTCTTTGAGACTTTCAATATCTTCTGGGGTGGCATTGATGGCGGCGTTGCGGGCAAGACCGACTTCGAAAAACAAACGCGCGCTCTGGAAGTCATGAACCCCGCCGGGGGCCGAAATCATGTGACGCGCCGGCCCCGAGAGGGCGTCGATCACGAATTGGGGCGTTGGCCGAGTGACGCGGGCGCGCTCGCCGGATTTCACCTCGACAAGGCCCATCTTGCTCAGATGCAGCAGGGCTTCGCGGATTGAAGGGCGCCCGACCCCAAACTGCCGCATGAGTTCCCGTTCGGATGGGAGCCGGTCGGCTTCGGCCAGCTCTCCCTCGCGGATCATCCGCTCAAGGTGCGCTGCAACCTCGTCCGAAAGCTTCCGCGGCTTGATCAGAACTCCGATCATTGGCATACCTGTTATACCAATACGCTATGGCCCCAGAGCGCCTCTGTCAACGATCCTTCTACCAACAGACGCTCGTGACCAAGTGAGAACGGTCATTGTTCTTCCTGTCAAACGAGTATCTATCGGCGTTCGCCCAACTGAGACGCCGCACAAAGTTGGAATGAATCTGGCGTAAAATTGGCTGGGCGCATCGACGCCGGCATCGAGGAGGCGCTCGCCCGCTTTGGCATCGATACTCGTGGCGCAGCAGACGGCTGGGGAGCGACACTCGACAGCGTATATGACGGAGCGATTGAGGCGCTGACCTCCCTTGATGCTAGCTTTGCAAAGGCACTAGCGATCATCGCCGAGGGCTGAGCATGGCAGACATCGATGCTACACAGCGCGTCATCGAACATCTTTTGACGCATTTCGCCTGACCAAAAGCGGGCGCAAGCAGTCCGGCGGCAACGGGCTGTAACCGACTGTCAGGTCTCGGCAGGCATTTGAGATAGCTGCCGTTCTCCATACGATCCCCAGTTGGACGATAAGACCAAGCGTCCCAACAGCCAGAAGCGGACATCGTCAACGAGTTTAATTTACGCAGCCAGGATCGACCTCGCAGTTCGGGCCGATGCGACACCCATCCGGAACGCCATAGCTCAAAACCCCTCAAGCGCTTCAGCGCAGCGTTGCAAAAGGTCAAGCTGCGTTGCGGACCTCGGGTCTGCCGTTCGTTCTCCTCCGTCACGGCTGGTATACGGAGAACCACACGCCTTCCGTGATCCCTGACCTCTCTGGGCAGCATGATCCCGACCGCTTCCTGCAACGGAGGGCGATCATTTCCACTAAATCCAATGCTTTATGAGGAAAGCCGGTGGTACCGTTGGCTGGGATCAGTTCGCCCATCAACCAACTGTTTTTGTCACGTTTTTCCTTCCTGCGGGGTGTTGTTTGTATCACAATATGTATCACAGCAGGCAGCACAATCTCGCCGCGGATATTCCGCCGGCGACACGGACAGACGGCAACTTGCATCGGCGTACGAGGGGGCTGCGCAATTTTTTGCAGAAGCAGGAACATAGCTGCATCGCCCAAGTTAAATACCGACGGCATTGGATCACGGCTTCATTCTCGCATTTCCAGTCTGCCAGAGTGCTCCGGGATTCTTTGATGCTCGAACGAATGGGCAGGACAATGTATCGCTGTCAGCTTTTGCTATCAGCCTTTGGTCTGGTGTTGTTGACGGGTGGCCTGTTCCCACAGGGCCAAGCCATGGCACAGGCGCCCTGCCCGGCCGACCACGATAAGCTGCTCGCTGTCCTCAAGGCCAATGTGAAAGCAAGCGGCGGACCTGCCAACGGTGGCTTTGAGACCAACGAATGGGCCGCTATCGTCGCCCGCGACGGCGCCGTATGCGCGATCGCTTTCAGCGGTCCCACCGCCGATTCGCAATGGCCAGGCAGTCGCCTCGTCGCGGCAGAGAAGGCCAACACGGCCAATGGACTCAGCCTGGCGCAGATGGCCCTATCGACGGCCAATCTCTACGCGGGGGCGCAGCCGGGCGGGCCGCTTTTCGGCTTGCAGGAGACCAATCCGGTCAACCAGGCCGCGGCCTATGCGGGCGATCCCAAAACGTTCGGAAGCGCCAGCGATCCCCTCGTCGGCAAGCCGATTGGAGGCGTCGTTGTGTTTGGCGGCGGGCTTGCCCTCTATGACGGCAAGAGCATCGTCGGAGGCATCGGAGTCTCCGGAGATTCCTCATGCGCCGATCACAATGTCGCCTGGCGTGTTCGCGCGGCGCTCGGCTTCGACAAGGTTCCCGCCGGGGTCAATCCCAATCGCAAGGACGCCATCGTCTACGATCTCGATCCCGGCGGCAAAAGCGCCTCGGGCTGGGGTCATCCGCTTTGTGCCGGCACCGAGGCTGACATCGCGGCGGAGCTCGGCGCCGGCGTGGGAGGCTCGATCCACAAATGAAAGGCATGCTGCACCCGGCACCAGCGCGCGTTGACGCAGGACAAGGCGCCCGCGCATTGGCGACCTGGAATTCTTTTCGCACCTGCATACTCTCGGTGATGCTGCTGGCATGCGGCCCATTCCTGAGCGGTGCCTCGGGGCCGCCATCGGCGGCGGCTATTGCGCCGCCCGCCGCCGCCGCGCCACCCGATGACGGGCAATGGACAATGCCGGCCAAGAACTACGCGTCGACCCGCTTCAGCGACCTGACCGAGATCAACGAAGGCAACGTCAAGAACCTGCAGGTCGCCTTCACCTTCTCGACCGGCGTGAACAAGGGTCAGGAAGCAGCGCCGCTGGTTGTCGGCAACATCATGTACATCGTCACGCCCTTTCCCAACATCGTCTACGCGCTCGACCTTTCCAGGCCCGGCGCGCCGATGAAGTGGAAGTACGAGCCCAACCCCGAGCCGGCGGCACAAGGGGTGGCCTGCTGCGATGTCGTCAACCGCGGCGCGGCCTTCGCCGACGGGCGTATCTTCTTCAACACGCTGGACGGCTACACGATCGCGCTCGATGCCGGTACGGGCAAGCCGATCTGGAACGCTCATATCGGCAACATCAACATCGGCGAGACAATCACCATGGCGCCGCTGGTGGTGAAGGGAAAAGTTCTGGTCGGCAATTCCGGCGGCGAAATGGGCGTCCGCGGCTGGGTGAAGGCGCTGGATGCCGGAAACGGGCATGTTGTCTGGACGGCTTATGGCACTGGACCCGACAAGGATGTGCTGATCGGCCCGGACTTCAAGCCCCACTATGACATGGACAAGGGCACAGACCTTGGCGTGACGACATGGCCGCCGGAAGCCTGGAAGATCGGCGGCGGCAATATGTGGGGCTGGATCTCCTACGATCCGGACTTGAACTTGATCTTCCACGGCACAGGCAATCCAGGACCGTGGAATCCGGATTTGCGGCCCGGCGACAACAAATGGACGTCCGGTATTTTCGCGCGTGATCCCGATACCGGAGCGGCGAAGTGGTTCTATCAGTGGAGCCCGCATGACCTCCATGACTATGACGGGATCAACGAGCAGATCCTTCTGGACATGACCTGGCAAGGCAAGCCGCGCAAGGTCCTCGTCCGACCGGAACGCAACGGCTACCTCTATATCCTGGATCGGACCACTGGCGAGGTGCTGTCGGCCACAGCCTATGGCCCGGTCAATTCCAGCAAGGGCGTCGACCTGAAGACCGGCCGCCTGATTGCAAACCCCGACAAGAGAACCGGCACCGGCAAGGTGGTGCGAGACATTTGCCCGACAGCGTCGGGCCTCAAGGACTGGCAACCATCGGCCTTTTCGCCGAGGACCGGCCTGCTCTACATCCCCCACAACAATCTCTGCATGGACGAAGAAGGCGTCGAGGTAAACTACATCGCAGGCACGCCCTATGTCGGCATGAACGTACGCATGATCCCCGGGCCGGGCGGCAATCGTGGTGCCTTCACCGCCTGGGATGTTGCCGCCGCCAAGCCGGCCTGGGTCCTGAAGGAGAACTTTCCGGTGTGGAGCGGCACCGTCGTCACTGCCGGCGATGTCGTCTTTTACGGCACCATGGAAGGCTGGTTCAAGGCGATCAGCGCCAGGACTGGCGATCTCCTTTGGCAATTCAAGACATCGTCCGGCATCATCGGCCAGCCGATAACCTATCGCGGCCCCGATGGGCACCAATATGTCGCAATTCTGTCGGGCGTCGGTGGCTGGGCCGGCGCCATCGTTTCGGGCGACCTCGACCCACGCGATGCCACCGCGGCACTTGGCTTCGTCAACGCGATGAAGGATCTGAAGAACGCTACCACGGCGGGAGGCACGCTTTATGTGTTCCGGCTTCCTTGATGGATTGGACTTGACCGTCCGTCCGACGCGCAAGGCGTTCCAACGGGTGGCGATCGGCATGGCCGGGCTCGCCTTATTGCTCTTGCCGGCTATTGCCAATGCACGTGAGTTGAGAGTGTGCGCCGACCCGAACAACATGCCGTTTTCCAACGCGGCCGGTCAAGGCTTCGAGAACAGGATCGCGGAAATTATCGCCACTGATCTCGGCGCCAAGCTGACGTATACTTGGTGGGCGCAGCGCCGTGGCTTCATCCGCAACACGCTGAAGGCAGGTCTTTGCGATCTCGTGCCCGGCACGCCTGCCAATCTCGAAATGCTGCGCACGACCACGCCTTACTACCGTTCGTCCTATGTCTTCGTGACCCGCCAGGACGGCCCGGACGTGACCTCCTTCAACGACCTGCGGTTGCAAGAATTGCGCATCGGTGTTCAGCTCATCGGCGACGATGGCGCCAACTCGCCGCCTGTCCAAGCGCTTGGCCGCCGCGGCATCGTCGGACATCTGATCGGCTATCCCGTCTATGGCGACTACTCCGCTCCCAACCCTCCGGCGCGCATCGTCGAAGCTGTCGCGAACGGTGAGATTGATCTTGCCGTGGTCTGGGGTCCGCTCGCCGGCTATTTCGCCCAGAGGCAAAAGGTGTCGCTCCGGATCACGCCGGTCACGCCTCGCATCGACGGACCGCAACTGCCGCTGATGTACGACATCTCAATGGGTGTTCGGCGCGAGGACGATGCGCTGCGTGGCGATGTGAATAGCGCGCTTGCCAGACACAAGGCCGAGATCGACGCGGTTCTGGCGCAATACGGCGTACCGCGTCTGGACATGGCCGGGAATCCGGCGCGATGAGGCAGGCTCTGGCGATGTTGCTGCCCTTGACGCTGGCCCTGGTCGCCTGCCAGCGTGAGGAGCGCGATACCCGGCCACAATCGGCGCTCGGCTCAGGCGAACAGCCGACACCGGTGACCGCGCTTGAGCCCGGCGGCCAGCGGCCTTCCGCCAGTGACAACAAGGCGGCGAGCTTCGAGGCGAACGCCTTTCACCTTAGCGAGGGCAAGCGCCTGTTCGGCTGGTTCAACTGCTCGGGCTGTCACGCCAATGGCGGTGGCGGCATGGGCCCGGCGCTGATGGACGAAAAGTGGCTCTACGGCAGCTCGATCGAAAGCATCCATGCCACGATCCGCGACGGGCGACCAAACGGGATGCCGAGCTTCCGCCAGAAGATACCCGACGACCAAATCTGGGAACTTGCGGCCTTCGTACGCGCACTGAGCGGCAACGCGCCCTCCTCCGCCGCGCCGCAACGCAACGACGATATGATGGTGCACCCGTCTGAAAACCGCCTGCCGGATGCCGCGACGCTGGGAAAGTCGCCGTGAAACGGCTCGCCTTCATGGCGCTTGCCCCCTTGTGTGTCCTGCTTCTGCAGGGATGCGCAGGCTGGCAGTCGGCGCTGGACCCGAAAGGCCCCGCGGCCGGCGAGTTGGCCTGGCTGATCTGGTTCTTCACCGCGCTTTGCGCGGTTGTGTGGGTGCTGGTGATGATCGCGCTCGCAGCACCGCTGGTCATGCGATCGCGTCCCGGCGATGAGCCGCTCTTACTCGACGAAGGGGCCGAACGCCGCAAGATGCGCGTGGTTGTCACCGCTGTTGGGCTGACCGCCATAATCCTGATCGGACTTACGCTGCTGAGCTTTTTCGCCAACAGGACGCTTGCCGCCATTGGCTCGGACGCCGCGCTGACAATCAGGGTAACCGGGCATCAGTGGTGGTGGGAGGTGCGTTACGAGAATGCTACGCCGAGCCGCATCCTGACGACGGCGAATGAGGTCCACATCCCCGCCGGCGAGCCGGTGAGGCTTCTTTTGACCTCGACGGATGTGATCCATTCGTTCTGGATTCCAAGCTTGGCCGGTAAGCTCGACCTTATACCGGGTCACATGAACGTGCTGGACATCAAGGCGGACAAGCCGGGCGTCTACCGTGGTCAATGCGCTGAATTCTGCGGCGCGCAGCATGCCAATATGGGCACCTTCATCATCGCTGAGCCGCGTCCGAAATTCGATGCCTGGCTGAACGACCAGTTGCAGCCGGCCGGCGCGCCGGCGAGTGGCGAGGCCAAGGCCGGCGCGGACCTGTTCCTCAAGCGCCCCTGCGTGATGTGCCATAGGATCGGGGGGACGCCGGCCGGCGGAACGGTGGCTCCCGATCTCACCCACATAGCAAGCCGGAAAACATTGGCGGCCGGAACGCTGACGATGAGCCGCGGCAATCTCGCCGCCTGGATAGCCGACCCGCAAGGCATCAAGCCGGGTTCCCACATGCCAGTGGCAGATCTCAATGGCGACGAGCTCAACGCAATTGTGGCTTATCTCGAGGGACTGAAATGAGCAGCGCCGATATCACAGGCGACCGCCACATCCCGGAACTGGATACCGCCTCCAAGGGCGACCTCGCTCCCGAACGCGACGGACCCCGGGATACGGGAATGGATGATGCCAGTCTGCATCGCTGGCTCGAACGCACTTGGCGGACGCCGTCCGGTATCTTTGGAGCGCTGTCTAGCGTCGATCACAAGGTGATCGCACGACGCTATTTGATCACCGCATTTGTTTTCCTGTGTCTTGGCGGCCTCAACGCTGTGGCCATGCGTATCCAGCTCTCGGGACCGCAACGCGGCCTGATCGGGCCGGACCTCTACAACCAGCTGTTCACGATGCACGGCGTTACGATGATGTTTCTGTTCGCCGTGCCTATCGTCCAGGCGACTGGCATTTATCTGGTACCGCTGATGGTCGGCACCCGCAACATCGCGTTTCCGCGCCTGAATGCGTTCAGCTACTGGATCTACGTCTCGGGCGGCGCTTTTGCCTGGGTGTCCTTCGCCCTCAACATGGCTCCTGATGTCGGTTGGTTCGCTTACGTGCCGCTGTCCGGCCCCGAATTCGCACCGGGCAAGCGCGCCGACGTCTGGGCGCAGATGATCACGTATACGGAAGTGTCTTCATTGGCCGTGGCGGTGGCGACCATCGTCACCGTGTTCAAGCAGCGAGCCCCCGGCATGTCGCTGGACAAGATCCCGCTCTATGTCTGGGCGATGCTGGTCACTTCCTTCGTCGTCGTTTTCGCGATGCCGGCGGTGATGATCACCTCGACCTTCCTGATCCTGGACCGGCTAGTCGGCACACATATCTTCAACCCGGCTGAGGGTGGGGATGCCCTGCTGTTCCAACATCTCTTCTGGTTCTTCGGCCATCCGGAAGTCTACATCATCTTCCTGCCGGCGACGGGCATGGTCTCTTCGATCATCCCGGCTTTCGCCAGGCGACCGACATTCGGCCATCTCGGGCTTGTCCTGTCACTCTTCGCTGTCGGCCTCCTGTCGTTCGGGCTCTGGGTCCATCACATGTTCGCCACCGGATTGCCGAAGCTCGGCGCAAGCTTCTTCACCGCGTCCAGCATGATGATCGCCATTCCGAACGGCGTGCAGATCTTCTGCTGGCTGGCAACATTATGGGATGGCAGACCGGTGATCCGGACCCCGTTGCTGTTTGTCTTCGGCTTCTTCTTCATCTTCGTCATCGGCGGGCTGACCGGCGTCATGCTCGCCTCTGTGCCATTGGATCTTCAGGTGCACGACACCTATTTCGTCGTCGCGCATTTCCATTACGTGCTGATCGGCGGCTCGGTGTTCCCGCTGCTTGGCGCTGCGTATTTCTGGTTCCCGAAGATCAGCGGCCGCATGATGAGCGAACGCCTTGGGCGTTGGCATTTCTGGCTGGCCTTCATCGGGTTCAATGCGACCTTTTTCCCGATGCATCTCGTCGGTCTATGGGGCATGCCACGACGGGTCTACACCTATCCGGCCGAGCTTGGCTGGGGCAACATCAACCTTTTCATCTCGGCCGGGGCGCTGCTCTTCTTCCTGAGCTTTGTGCTGTTCACCTTCAACCTCGTGCATGGCGCGTTGAAAGGCACCTCGGCCGGCAACAATCCGTGGGACGCAGGAACCTTGGAGTGGGCAACATCCTCGCCGCCGCCGAGCTATAATTTCGCACGCATTCCCATCGTCACCCATATCGAGCCGCTCTGGGCCGAGCGCGAGACGCTCTCTGTAGCGACCGGGCTGCGCGTCGATGCGCGCGAGCTCCTCATCTCCACCGTGGCGGAAGCTCATCCCGACATTCGTGAGAAATCGGCCACACCGTCGATCTGGCCTCTTTTCGCGGCGCTCGCCGTCGGTGGTACGTTTCTCTATTCGATTTTTACGCCTTGGGCCATCGTCTGGGGCGCCGCGCCGATCGCCATCACGTTGATCGGTTGGTTCTGGCCGAAGGGCGATCCGGAGGACCAGGAATGAAGCATCGAGTTGCCGCCGATCTTTCAGGACTGCCGACCTTCGGGCATGGTCCGCATAGCCCGACCTGGTGGGGCACGCTGGGCTTCATGGCGCTCGAAGGCACCGGTTTCGCGCTGGCGGCGGGCGCGTATCTCTACCTTGCGCTGTCATGGCCAGCATGGCCGCTCAGCGCACCGCAGCCGAACCATTGGCCCGGGACGATCGTCACGATTTTGTTTGTCGTCAGCCTTGTGCCCAACCACATCCTGCACCGCTATGCCAAGCAATGCTCCATTGTTCCGGTGCGGATCGGCCTGTTGGTCATGTCGCTGCTCGGCATCGCTCCGCTCGTCGTGCGCTGGTTCGAATTCGCCGCCCTCAACATCTATTGGGACACTAACGCCTATGGATCGATGCTCTGGGTGCTGCTTGGCCTGCACACCACGCACCTCATAACAGATGTCGGCGACACCATCGTGCTGACAGTGCTGATGTTCACGCGCCACGGCTATAGCGGCCGGCGCTTCGGCGATGTCGGCGACAATGTCTTCTACTGGGATTTCGTGGTCCTGACCTGGATCCCGATCTACGTGCTCATCTATTGGGCGCCGAGGCTAGGCTGAGATGCGAGCGTTGCGGTTGGGAACGTCTTGGGGTGGTCTTCTGTCAGGTCCGCTGGCCTGGGCGGTCTCGACACAGCTGAATTATGCGCTGGTGCCTTGGCAATGCAACCGCCAGGTGCCGGTCGTGCTTCCCGTGGCGCTGCTGCTCGTCTTGTTGTCGCTGCTCGGCGGGGCGCTGTCGTGGCGGGCGAAGCGGCGAGGCGGTGCCGGATTCAAACCGGAGCGTACGCGCGGCACAGAGCGCTTCGTCGCCAATCTCGGGATGTTGTCGGCGTTGCTGTTTGCGCTTGTGATCCTCATGCAAGGCAGCGCGGCGCTGATCCTGGATGAGTGCCTGCGATGAACCTGGACGCGCTGTTCCCTACTTCCATCTGCTACGGCGCCGGCGCGCCCGGGGCCGGGTGGACGCTCGCGCTGCCCATCACCCTGCCACTCGCCGTGCTTGCCTTGATATATGTCGTTGGCGCGAGCCGGCTTTGGCGGCGCAGCAGCCGCGGCAGGACGTTGCGGCTGCGCCAGGCTCTGCTGTTCACGGCCGGATGGGGCGTGTTGACAGCCGCATTGGTCAGCCCGATTCATATGCTCGGCGAGCAGGTCTTTGCGGCGCATATGATCGAGCATGAACTGCTGATGGCCGTGGCGGCGCCGCTGTTGGTCTCTGCCTGCCCGGCTGCTGCCTTGATGTGGGGCCTACCCACCCGGTTCCGGCGCATTCTGGGAATTGCCGGGCACGCCAATTGGCTGAAGGCGGTCTGGGCTTTCGCAACGCGGCCGTTCATGGCGACCATTATCCACGGCATAGCCATATGGATCTGGCACATTCCGGTGTTATTCGAAGCCGCGCTCGAACGCGGCGTGCTGCACTATGCACAGCACGCGAGCTTCTTCGGAACAGGGCTGCTGTTCTGGTGGGTCCTCTTGCCGCGTCCCGGCCGCCAGCATGCCTATGGGAGCGCAGTGATGCACCTCTTTGTCACCTCGCTGCATACCGGGCTGCTCGGCGTCCTCCTGTTGCTCTCGCCACGCCTCTGGTACCCGGATAACGCCGTAGGAGCGGCACTGTGGAATTTGAGCCCCCTGGAGGACCAGCAACTTGCCGGGCTGGTGATGTGGGTTCCGGCTGGATTGATATATGGCGGCGCAGCTCTGCTGCTGGCCGCGTTGTGGATCAAGGCGAGCGGAAGGAGGGAGGCGGCGCATGCGTACGAGCTTGTCTAAACTGCTTGGCGCGGTCATCGCCGCGCTAGTGCTGCTCGTCGCGGCCGTGGCCGGAATGACTTGGTGGTCCGATCGGGCCGCGCGCGTCCGCCACGAGGCGGAGGCGGCCACGGGCGGTGACACTGCGAGGGCCTTGCCGATCATGACTGCGAATGGCTGTTCCGGCTGCCATACGATAACGGGCGTGCCGGGCGCGCAAGGGCAGGTGGGTCCTCGCC
The DNA here is from genome assembly GCF_040319805.1 of Mesorhizobium sp. M0848. Classification (NCBI taxonomy): domain Bacteria; kingdom Pseudomonadati; phylum Pseudomonadota; class Alphaproteobacteria; order Hyphomicrobiales; family Phyllobacteriaceae; genus Mesorhizobium; species Mesorhizobium sp. M0848. The sequence continues at coordinate 114,213 of NZ_JAMYOM010000018.1, forward strand.
TGGATGCCAGTCTTGCTGGCCGCGTCTTTATCGGCGGCGGGCTGGCCAACAATCCAGAGAACCTGATCCGCTGGATACGATCGGCCAGGGAAATCGATCCGCACACGGCCATGCCATCGACACGGATCACGGAGCAGCAGGCGCGCGATATCGCGGCCTACCTCTACGCTCTAAAATGATCTTAGCGGTTCATCGTCTGAACAACAACGCCGGCCCTTCTGAAGAGACCGACTATCGTTGATCCAGGATCATTCAAGCTAGGTTTGACCCTGAGACGGATCGGAAATCCGTTCACGCACGGCGTGCTCGGTTTTGTCTGCTGTGGACTTCACGATCTCGCCGAGCTGATCGGCCATCGTGTCTGCTTCCATATGTTGCCGGCCAGCTTCCTGCTTGATGGTTTCATAGGCGTCGGCGGCGGCCTGCTTGGCCTCATCGAGACCCCTGTCCAGCATGGTTCCGGCAGTATCGCGAAGCTTGTCACCAAAGGCGCCTAGTTGCTCATCCTCCGTTGTGGTATGCGGCAGCATTGCACCGATAGCGGCGCCGATGGCGAGACCGACGGCCGCTACGGCCAAGGGTTGGTCTTCCAACAGATCTTGCGCGGAGCGGCTGGCTTTCGCCGCCATGTCACCAGTCATCGAGCTTGCATTGGCAGCGCTTCCCGTCAGACCCGCCGCAGCGGCCCTTGCGGTGCCCGATATGGTATCGCCGACGCTGGTAGCGCTCGATGAGAGCGAATCCGCGGCATCGGAGAGCGTGCCGCCGAAGCCGCCGCGCTCCCCTTCATCATGTCGTCCCGGCGCTGGAGGCAATGGGTAGCCAGCCGAACCGTGGGCCATGTTTGAGGTACCGCTGCCGAACATTAGCCAAGCCAGACCCGCGCCCACCATGGTGACCGGCAAAGGATTGTCTCGGACCTGCGTCCTGAGATTGCTGAGTATGGCCGAGCTCTCCCCTCCCGAGAACAGCCCGGTGAACTCATCCAGCAATTGTCCGGGCGTCATCTTGCCTCGAATAGATTCGGCGGTCTCCATCACCCGGGCGCGGGCTGCCTCTGCCTCGCGTTCAAGTTCGGCTGCGGATTTCTCTTTCATCTCACCTGTTCCTTGATCACGCTCGCATCGCGCTTGAGCTGTTCCTGGGTCCGGTCGGGGGTAAGTTCCGAAGGCGCCATGCTGGCCATCCCGGTCCGCAGCAGGATGACGCCGAGGACCGCCACGACCACACCGACCAGCAGGGAAGACCACCCCGCGCCAAGCCCTGCCCGCGTCAGTGCGATAACGAGTGCCTGCAGCAACACCAATAGCGCGGCGAGCAGGCAGATCGCGCCGCCCAGTACTTCCGCGGCACCTGCTCCGGCTTTGGTAAGCTTTTCAGAGAGCTCTGCCCGAAACAGCCTGGCTTCGGTTTGCACAAGCGTGGTGACGTTCTGGGCCAGGTCCGTCACCAGCCCGGCAAGGCTGGTATTGTCCTGTGTGCTCATCTGTCTTGCTCCGCATTCTGAGTGGCCGGATCCTCGCCGAGAAGGTCGAAATTCTGGGAACTGTCGGCGGACCAATCGGCGGCCTGGCTGGACGTGATGTCTCCCGACGCTCCCTGAGCTGCTTCAGGACCCGCCGGCGGAGAAGCCTTGATGAACCGCCCGAGAGCCAATCCGGCCAATACCGATCCGGCAAGCAAGACACCGGGATTTTGCCGGCCAAAGGACTGCACGTCCTCCAGGACCTGGCCGAACGGCTTCTGTTTCAATGACGATGAAAGCCGCTCCAAGCCACCGGCGGCATCCAATGCGAACTTCGATGCGTTCCTTTCATCGTTGTTGGCCAGATGGTCACTGGCCGCGCGCAGTGCGCCGCCCAGCGCCGCCAAACTCGATCCGATGTCGCGCTGAGCTTCCTCCGCCTTGTCGGAAATGACATCCCTGGCTTCAGATGCATAGTCGCCAGCCTTACGGGTCACCGTGTCACGCGCGTCGTGGAGCAACTCGCTGGCACGTTCTTGTTCCAGGCGAAGCCTGTCGGAAACGTCGCTTTTCGCCTTGTCAAAATCGGTGGGCTGTCCGCCCTGATCGTTCTCACGCTGCATGGGCCACCTAGTGAAGACCGAGGAAGGAGAGGACCGCGAGCACGACAACGATAAGGCCGATAAGATAGATAACACTGTTCATGTGCACGTCCTCCGTGGCTCCCAACTTCGTGGAACCTCCGATGTTCCATTAGGTGAAGCATTTATAGCTAAGCTGAAAATGGAGAGCTCGTCAGGCACACACCAACACGAATGAGCTGCGCTGTCTCTCGTACACAGCGCCAATTGGCCGATATAACCGGGTGCGGCCGAGTCAGCGAGAAGCGCCAAGGGGGAGACAGCCAGTGCCGGCAGCCTTCGGTATTGCTAAGACAGCCTATTCGGCTGCCTGCCTGTCGATCAACTGCTCGCTCTGGGCGCCTGAACTTGGCCTTGGCGGCGAAAGCATGGGCTCCTCGCCCATTGGCGCAGCGGCAACAAGGGAGAACTCGCCCCTTCCGTCTATCGACGGTCCTTCGCTCCAACGTCCCCGCGCTGGTTCGACACCTTCGACGAAGCAATTGATGAAGGCATAGGATACCTCCTGATGCTCCTTCTCCTGCGGAAAGGAGTTGGGGACCGGCAGAGACGCGTTCAATCCGCCCATGTCTTCGATCGCCGCGAGCCACTGCTGTTGATGCATGGTGTCGCGCGCAATAAGGAAGGACAGCATGTCCTTCATGCCGGGATCGTTGGTCATGTTGTACAGGCGGGTAGCCAGTACGCGGCCGCTTCCTTCCGCGGTGACGTTTGCGACCATATCCGCGGCAAGATTGCCGCTGGCATAGACATGCGAAGCATTGAAGGGAACGCCGTTGGCGTTTTCAGGCAGTGCGGCCAGGCCGGTCGACAAGATATGGCGGAAGTTCATCCCGTTGAGGACCGAGCCGCCGACCGTGTCCGACGAGATGTCCTCCTGCAGCGAAAGTGGTGCACCCTCTAGATTGAGGGCGACCGCAGTCGCCAGCATTTCGATATGGCCGAGTTCCTCGGTCGCCGTGTTCAACAACAGGTCGCGGTATTTGGCCGGTCCGCGGCATCCCCATGCCTGGAAGAAATACTGCAAGGCGACGCGGATCTCGCCTTCTACTCCACCTATGGCCTGCTGCAACGCGCGGGCAAAGACTGGATTCGGCGTTTCCACACGAACCGGGTACTGCAATTTCTTGTCGGTGTAATACATGGCTGACTCCTGGTTTGAAGTCAGCCGAACCTCAGCTCGGACGCATTGTTCCGTAGGAGGAACGTTTAATTCCGGCAGGCTTCCCGACGGAACGTCTCGAGCTACGGAAGCTCATTGCGCAATGCGAGCCGTCCAGTCGGTCTACGCCGTGGGTGCCCATTGGCACCGGGGATCATGCGACCTTGGAAAACAGGGCGACGTCGCATCTGGCCAGGCCGTAGCGCCACCGATGATCGGTCGTGGCGACCCGGCTTTGGTAAAACAACGATAGTTGGCTGCCTTCGATCATCACCGTCGAGTGGCCGTTCTCTCCCGGCTGGCCTGGCTCCAGCACCGGGCCGATCGATACGTAAGGTCCAGCAACGTCATCAGCGATAGCGAAGAACACGCGTTGCCGGTTCCCCCGAAGTCCATTCGGCAGAAAACAAGTGGCATTGAGAAGCACCCGACCGTCCGGCAACTCGACCAGCTGTGCGCCTTCTATGCCCCATTCATAGTCGGGATCCTCTCTCGTATTATGGTGAGGGACATCATTATGGTCGAGGATCTTGCCGATCCGCTTCCAGGGACCGAACCACGAGTCGGATTGGCTCCGTGCGAGGTAGATGTCGGGTTGCGGCACCCTGGTGAATTTTGGCATCGCGGAATAGACGAGGTAGCGCTTGCCGCCAATAACTGCGGGATGCGGATCGTAAATGCCGTCCTCCTCGGTGTCCGGGATGGCAAGGATCGCCGGGCTGAGAACCACCCACTGGAATCCGTCATTGGAAACCGCGTGCTCGCACCGGCCGCCAGACTTCATGAACTCGGTCTGGATGAACATATGAAAGACGCCGCTTTCGTGGATGACGCCGGGAGCCGCAACACCACTCCCGTTGATAGGAAGTTCGATCGGCGGATGCTCGGTCCACGGTCCATAGAGATCGGGCGCCGTGGCATGAAGGATCCTCCACGTCTCGGTGGTCACCGTGCCACTTGAGCCGAAGACGTGCCACAGACTGCCATCGAAGACAGGGCACGGGTCTTTGAGATCATCGACGCTTTGCGGATGAAACAGCGGAAAAACATTGGTCGCAAAGTCGATCTTCATATCAGCCCCGGAATCTTGCCCTGCCAAAACCGAATCGCCAGTCGTGCAGGCGAATCAACGTGATGTTCTGCACATTTTATAGCCGACAAGTTCAACGCAAATACGGCAATGCCGTTCTCCACCAGCATTCCCCAGTCGCCCCGCGCCTCAAAGCCCGCCGACACACGATAGCCGTTCTCGACTCAGCGAGCGGATCTCGTTTTCGTCTATCGAGCGGCGACTGAAGGCGCTCCATTTCACCTTGGAACAACTCACCTCGTTGAAAGTTAGGAGACGGGAACGAAGTTTAGTTCTCTCCCGTCCGCGACTAACAAATGTTAGTCGGAACATAAACGACAGACTAAAGGAAGGAAATCTTCAATGGAAGCAGCCTTGGGTGGGGCAGTCGCCAGTAACCGCGCTGGCAGGGAAAATCTACTGGTTTGCTTCTCCCATTTGCGGTGGAATTTCGTTCATCAACGCCCGCAACATATCCTCAGTCTCGCCTCCATGCAGCAGAGAGTGGTCTACTTCGAAGAGCCTGTTTTCGAAGACCTGCCACAGCCGCTGATGCGGACGAGCGAGGCAGCGCCAAGCATTCTAATTGTGACGCCAGTGCTTCCGCTCGGCATGTCGGCCGCGAAAGCAGATGCCGTCCAGCGGAGATTTGTCCAGCAGATCATAGCTTCAATGCCGCACAGCCGGTTGATCGCTTGGTACTACACGCCGATGGCTCTGCGCTTCACCGAGCACCTCGACCCAGACATATGCATCTATGACTGCATGGACGAACTCTCCGCATTCAAGAATGCGCCGCCCGAGCTGGGGCAGATGGAAAAGGCCCTGCTGCGCCGCGCCGATCTCGTTTTCACCGGAGGCCTAAGCCTGTTCGAGACCAAGCGTCACCTGCATCACGCGATCTTCCCTTTTCCTAGCAGCATCGATGTGAAGCACTTTCACACTGCGAGACGCCCAGGAAAGGAGCCAACCGACCAGGCCGGCATTCCTCATCCGAGGGTCGGATATTTCGGAGTTATCGACGAGCGGCTGGACGTCGAGCTCGTAGCGCAGGCGGCGGAGACTATGTCGGACGTGCATTTCGTGATGCTTGGCCCGGTCGTCAAGATCGACCCCGCAACCCTGCCCAGAGCCGAAAACCTGCATTGGTTGGGCGCGAAGGCCTACTGCGACCTGCCCCACTATATGCGCCATTGGGATGCCGGTTGGATGCCGTTTGCACTCAACGAAGCGACCCGCTTCATCAGTCCGACCAAGACGCCAGAGTTCCTAGCGGCCGGTCTCCCGGTGATCTCGACGGCAATCGTTGACGTTGTGCGCAGCTACGGCGCTGCTGGACTGGTGGAAATCGCCGACAGTGACGATCTGGAAATCAAGCTGCGCTCCATTCTATTGCGACCTCGTGAGACGTTCCTGCCGCAAGTCGACGCCTATCTTGCGGACATGTCTTGGCAAAAGACATGGAGTGGCATGACCGCTCACATCGAGCGTGCCTATCGAGGTAAGAAGGTCATCCCTCTCCGCAGGAGTGCATAGCCATGTTCGATTGGCTGATCGTCGGCGCGGGATTTGCCGGCAGCGTGCTTGCTGAAAGGATAGCCTCCCAGCGCCACGAAAGTGTTCTCCTGGTCGACCGCCGCAGCCATGTCGGCGGCAACGCCTATGATTGCTATAATGAGGCCGGCATCCTCATCCATCGTTATGGGCCACATATTTTTCACACCAACAGCCAGTCGATCGTGGACTACCTCTCGCAGTTCACGGAATGGCGCACATACGAGCATAGGGTGCTGGCGGCCGTGGATGAGAAACTGCTTCCCATCCCGATCAATCTCGACACGGTAAATCGCCTTTACGGCCTCGACCTGAATTCCACACAGTTGGAGGAGTTCTTCGCGTCGCGGCGCGAAACCGTAGAGGACGTACGAACGGCCGAGGACGTCGTCGTCAGCACGGTGGGACGCGAACTCTATGAGAAATTCTTCCGTGGCTACACCAGGAAGCAATGGGGCGTCGATCCTAGCCAACTGAGCAAATCAGTGACGGCACGAGTGCCGACCAGAACCAACCGCGATGACCGCTATTTTAGCGACAGCTTCCAGAAGATGCCGGCCGGCGGGTACACGAGAATGTTCGAACGCATGCTCGACCATCCGAACATCAAGGTCATGTTGCAGACCGACTTCCGCGAAATTCGTGACGAGATACCATTCAACCACCTGATCTATACCGGCCCGATCGACGAATACTTCGGCTGGCAGCTCGGGCGTCTTCCTTATCGCTCGCTCCGTTTCGAGCACGTCACCCTCGACCAAGAGCAGTTTCAGCCGGTTGCCGTCGTCAACTACCCCCAGACGGAAAATTACACCCGCATCACCGAGTACAAACATCTGACCGGCCAGCAGAACGCGCGGACCAGCCTGACCTACGAATATCCCACCGATATCGGGGACCCGTACTATCCGGTGCCGCGGGCCGAAAACGAAGAGCTCTACAAGCGTTACGAAGCGCTCGGCGCAACCTGTCCCGACGTGTGGTTTGTCGGCCGCCTGGCAACCTACCGCTACTACAATATGGATCAAGTGGTCGGGCAGGCTCTGGCAACTTTCGCCCGCATCCAAAAGAGCGTCCCGGAATGGGCGAGCGCGAGGAAGGCGTCGTTGGCCGAAGGGGCGCTGTAGCTCCCCCACCTAGACGTACTTGGGAGCATCGGGCTTGGCAACGCGGCGCCAACAGCGCTCGCAACAGTCCCTTGTGCCGCTCATGTATTTAACGCGTCGGGTTCGCCGCGAACAAAGTTTGCTGGCGGGCCAATTCATCCGCGATGGGCGTGCGGACATGTCGGCTGCCGTTCGCCTGGATGACCGAAAACAATCCCACTTCCGCATGCCGCGAATTGTCCCAGCCCGGATAGGCGGTTATCGGGTATAGGCAAATACCTTCGATCGGCGCTTCGAGACCGATTGCGGCACGCACCTCGTCGCAGACATAATGGAGCCAAGCCGCCCCGCCCGATCCTTCGGAGCCGGTCTCGGCGATGAACATCGGCTTGCCGTATCGACGCGCGACCTCAATCAGCATCTCCGATAGGGCACGGTACTCGTGATGCCCCATCGGAATCGTCGGCCCGTTTAGGTACCACTGATTGTGTGGGTAGAAATTCAGGCCAACGACATCGACAACATCTTCGCTGCCCCCCAACTCTGGTTCTGCCCGGCCCAGCAGCATGTCGTAAGCTTCGAACTGTCCGAGACGGGCATTTTCGGCCCGGCGCCATTCGGTCCGCGTTCGGTCGCGAGGAGCAATGTGGATAAGCGGCTCGGCCCAGACAAATCTGCAAGCGGGATCGACCTCCCGCATTGCCCGAACGCCAGCTATTGCAGCTTTCACGAGGTGCCGCTTGAACCATCCCCGCTTCTTCGGGCCGACGCGCGGGAAATACCCGACCTCAACAGCCCAGGCGAAAAACGAAATTTCGTTGATTGGGCACAACAGAGGCGCTGTACCGGCGATTGAACGATGGACCCTCACAGCTTCCGCAGCGAACGAGGCATAGGCATCGATGAAATGCATCGACCCCTGTTCAACGTGGTCTGGAGATCCGTAGTGGAAAATGTCCCAGATGACCTGGACACCTGCCGATTGCGCTGCTTCGACCATCGGCGTCCAGCTTGACCAGTCATAGGTCCCAGGAGCGGTTTCGATGAGGTGCCAGCGCAAACCGTCGCGGATGGTACGAAGACCGAGTTCGGCGCAACCGCGGTAGTCGCCCAGGGCATGCAAATAATGCGACGTCGCGCGGATAAGATCGAGGCGAACGCCGTCCTTGCGCCGGTGCGACGAGCACTCAAAGCCAGCCATGAAAAAACTGGCGAACGCCGACGTGCCCGCAATCGAAGTCAAGCCATCGCTATCGCTTTGTGCTGCTTCGCTCATGCGGCAACCCCTTCTCATTTGCCATGCTGCACCATCGTCCAGTGTATTACTCAGGGCCAAACCCGGATGGTCGAGCCTTTGTTCCCCGATCGAGCCCACCGAGCCGGTGGAGCAGACAGGAGCCAGGGAACAAGGTGCGCCGAGGCAAGTTCGGGACCGAGCCGTCATCGATTGTCCAGCGGTTACAACGGAGGCAGGGAACAGTATGACCGTTCAGATTCGACTTTCCGACATCGACCATGCCAGGCGCGAGGATCGTGGCGACGGCGTCTGGAGCATCGCGCCGGATTTGGCCTATTTGCGGCTGACAATTGTGAATGTCGTGTTCTTCGGCGCTCCCGGCAGCGGAGATCGAAACTGGGTCCTGATCGATACGGGTTTGCCGACGTCGCGAAGCAGCATCCTGGCGGTCGCGGAAAAGCGCTTTGGAGCCGGCGCGCGGCCCGCCGCGATCATCTTGACCCATGGCCATTTCGACCATGTGGGAGCGGTTGTGGATCTGGCCGGCACATGGGATGCGCCCGTTTTCGCGCACCCGCTCGAGCGTCCCTATTTGGACGGAACCGGGTCCTATCCACCGCCTGATCCTTAGGTGGGGGGCGGCCTGATAGCGCTGCTTTCGCCACTCTTTCCTCGTGGCCCAATCGATCTCGGAGATCGCCTGCAACTCTTGCCGGCCGACGGATCGGTCCCCGGCATGCCCGGATGGCGCTGGCTGCACACGCCCGGGCATGCGCCGGGGCATGTCTCTCTCTGGCGCGAAGAAGACCGCTCGCTGATCGCTGGGGACGCCTTCATCACCACGGGTCAGGAGTCGGTCTATGAAGTCGCCGTTCAGGACTTGGAGATGCATGGTCCACCGCGCTACTTCACACCGGATTGGGATGCGGCGGAAAAATCCGTGAAACAACTGGCTGCGCTGAAGCCGCAGATGGTGATCAGCGGACACGGAGCGCCAGCTGCGGGAGTTGGCATGCGCCAAGCCCTCGACAGACTGGCTGAGCGGTTCACGGCATTCGCCGTGCCGCCGCGGATGAAGTTCGTGCGTGAGCCAGCCACTGTTTCAAATAGCGGAGCTTAGCGGAGCGCCAGGAGCTGTATTGCCGCTCCAAGGTGCTTGCAGATTGTCTCGGCGGAACAACCTCGTAGCGCCAGTTGGGGCATATGTTCCGTTGCGGACGTCAAAGCCTTGCCGAATTGGCGCCAATGGTTATCTCAGCGACAATTTCGAACACAGCCCATGTCATAGGTTAATGCGTGGCTCCGCAGGCTCCCCTATGGGCGGCATAACTGCGGGTTCGATTGTGCGGCGGTCCAATCACCCGCCGAACCGGGCCCGTTCTCCGCCGCCGCTCTGTAATGTCACGGAACTTTCAGCGCGATTGCAAGTTCGATAAATAACATAAGCTAGGTAGCCAATTTGTCTCCCACCTCATCCTCGGATGTACTTATCCGCAAACTCCTGAGCATCTCGGATGTTCGACAGACCGACATCGACGTTTTGAAGAGCATCCCGATCCAGGAGAAGGATTTTTTGCCCAACTACGACCTGGTGCGTGAGGGGGACCGTCCTGTCAGTTCGTTTGTCGTTTTGGATGGCCTGCTCGGTTCCACCAAACTTACCGGCGACGGCAAACGGCAGATTACATCCTTCTTTGTGGCTGGGGATATTCCGGATCTGCACGGACTGCATCTGTCGGTCATGGATTGCAATTTTACGACCCTCACAGCAGCTAGACTGGGCTTCATACGACATGACGCTCTTCGCGCCGTTTGCGAACAGCATCCTCGAATCGCGACGGCTTTTTGGCGGTCGACCCTGATCGATGCAGCTATTTACAGGGAATGGGTCACTAATGTGGGAAGACGCGAGGCATACACGCGCATGGCTCACATATTGTGCGAATTGATTTTTCGCTTGCGCTCGGTTGGACGCATCCAGGATCACGTCGCGGATCTTCCCATTACCCAGGCAGCCCTTGGCGATGCATTGGGCTTGTCCACAGTCCACGTCAACCGAATGCTTCAGGAACTTCGACGTAGAGGCCTCATCGCCACCACAGGATCAAGAGTGCATGTTCTGGATTGGCTTGGCCTCACTCATGCAGGTGATTTCGACACGACCTACCTGCACCAAAGAAACCCTGCAGTTTAGTGGTGACGGATGCTCTCGCATGGCACGATTTTTCTTTGATAGTGGCGATCACGATCTGGTCTTCGAGGACCAAATCGGCATCGAATGTGCCGGTTTGGAGGAGGTGCGCCGCGTGGGCTTCGAGGGCCTTATCGACCTTACGAGAGATGCACTCACTGAGGTGGACGGGCAGCAAGTGTTTGTTGAAGTGCGGAACGAAAACGGCGACAGGATTCTGAGGCTGAGCATCTCGCTTCAGATCAAGTTGATGAGGTGACGTGCGCACCGGACTTGCTGCGTCGAAAAGCTGCCGAGCGCCGGCACACGCCGCGTGGTCGGACAGTCGGACGAAGATGCCGCCGCGATTTGCGACCGACGACAAGTCGGGGCGGGCCCACATGGAAGAAATCGGCAAGGCACAGCCAGAAGGGCATAGCCCGTCCCATACGGCCCAACCGGTGTCGCGTATTTTTTGTATAAAGTTCTGGAACGCGCACTCTCGGCGCTCGTTCATGTTGTCTCAGCAGTGGGTGTCGAAGTGCAACGAAAAGCGAACGAAGCAAGCCGGGTAGCGAAAGGCCAGGAACTTGAGGTCGAACATCTGGTCGAGCTCACGGACATTGATCCCAAGCAGGCCCGAACGCTGCTTCGCAAGCACGGCGCCGATTGGCCGAAGCTCAAAGATGAGGCGGAAGCTCTGAAGAAGGAAGACTAATCGTCACCTTCCCAGCGGTTGGCGAGAAAGCTGTTCTAGCTCATCCTCATCCGTGATCCCCGCTTGGTAGTAGGCCAGAATACGTGATGCGCGGCGTTCCCTCTCGGTTGCGGTTTCGTTTTTGATTTTGCTGCGTGCGAAGACGCGACTGAGTAGGGCAACTTCTGATGGCGTGAAGGCGTCTCTATGCATCGCATCTCAACTCCGCGCGCCGCCCGTCTCGAGAGGGGCCGAGGCTGAAGCTATGGTTGCAACCTCTGATGCCGGCCAGCAAGAATCGCAGAACAGGTCGTCCGGCGCGCGCTAACGCTGGACGAGAAAGAATGTTCCACGTATTCTCACGAGGCAAACAAAATGGCGTCCGCTCGCAACGGCCTTTTATCGGTCTACGCGTGATCTGCCTCAACTACATCCGGAAAGCCTCTTCCTAGATGGAAAGCCCGCCCCGGACAAAGCCGAGACGGGCCGAAGCTGCTTCGGCAGCCTCAAGGCCCAGACAATGAGGGAGGATTGTAGGCCTGCAGCCAAACCTCGTGCCGCAGTGAATGTTCCGCGGCTGTAACTGTTGGCGAGATCATCTGCTGCGATTGCAGGGCGCGGCAACTTCTTGTCGGCCGGGGTTGAGACGTTCCGACGCGCCGTCAAGCGGCCGACATCCCGATCAGCCGCGTGGTCTCATGTTCATTGAGAAGGCTGATCTGCAAATCCAGTCCGCTCAGCGCTCTCCAACTCTCTATGGGCATGCGACGCGGCAATGGCAGCCTGTCCAAAAGCGACGGCTATCTGGTTCAACGCTTTGACAACGTCACCGATGGCGTACATGCCGTGGATGGAAGTCTGCTGATGCTCGTCGACTGTGACATAGCCGTCTTTACAACATCTTGCGCCAACGGCCTCGGCGAGTTGAGAACGTACCTTGCACCCCAGTGCCAGATAAATGGCATCGAAGCGGTCTGACGTCCCATCTTTCAAAATCGCCTCGCAGCCGTCTGCTGCCGGACAGAGCGTGTCGAGAGCGTCACCGATGACTATGCCTCTTGCCCTCGCCGCACGACGAGTGCTGAGCGAAAAGTCGGATGCGTCGCTCCCAAGCATCGTTATGAGCGGTGTAAACCGACTGAGAAAAATGGCCTCTTTCAAGGCTCTCACGTCGTGCCCGACGACCGCAATCTTCTGGTCGATCGCCTCATACCCATCGCATACCGGGCAGAGTCGAATGACACCTGCGGCAATTGCCTCGCGTAGACGCGGAATGACGGGTGTCGTGTCGGTGATCCCTGTCGCCAAAAACACCTTGCGTGTCCGGATTGCGCCAATCGAGGTCTCAGTGACGAACCCCCCATGGGCAGGGGCGAGGGAATAGACCTGCCCTCCAACCAGAGTGGCTCCATACAAGGTGGCGTGACGTCGGAGGCGATCCAGAATATCGGCTCCACTTATCCCTTCGGGAAAGCCAGGACAGTTATGGCTCGTTGGGATCAAGGCGGCACGAGGATCGCCGGCATCGATCACCAGCACGCGATGGCGAAAACGGGCCAGATATTGAGCGGCGGTGAGTCCTGCCGGCCCGCCTCCGACGATCAGGACATCTTCGGTCTCGGCGGCCGGTCGACTGACGTGGCTATCGTGCATGGTTCGGCGCATCACCGGCGAACGATTTGGTTCGTGCGATGTTCCAAGGGCGGTTTTCGAGACATCTGGCTCGACGGCGACAGCGTAGACACCAGGCTTCAACCCGACCGTAAGACGCCAGGCTCCTCTGTTTCCTTGAACTCTTCCGTATCCTTGGGCGCGGCGACCAGATCCTGGAATCCGAGAGTGGCGACGAGATAGCCTGCCTCATCGTAAACCTTCGTCACCCAACTGGTCGGGTCCACGCCGTCGACAATTCCGTCGAGCATGGCCTCTTTGGCAACGCGCTTCGCCTCCCTGACAGCCTCATCTCGATCAGCCATATCGGCGAAGATTGCAGGCTGCGACATGCCTTCGATAAACTCGAAGCGAAATTTCGGCATCGGTTGCTCCAGTCGGTGTGCCAGCGGATCGGCCATTTCTGGCAGGTTTGACGGTCAACGCGGCGGTGTCGAAAAGGATGCAGCGGATGGTGTTCGCATGACCATCCAACGTCAGGCAGCGTTGCTGCGTCCCATCTCCCAATCGTCCCGCCAACGTGCGCGCACGGCAATCATCAGCTTGGCCGCTTCCGTCATTCCTGTTTGGAACAGCCTGATCAACTCTCTTGCGACGGCATAGGCCGCCGCCGTGTCAGGCAAAATGGCAAATTCCTGGCACAGCGCGTCAAATGCCGCGCGAAGGATATTCAGGTCACTGGGGTAGAGAGCTTCTGTGTTCATGCGGATGGGTCGGTTAAGCATCAGGCTCCTCCAAACGGGCGAGAGTGCGATAGTCGCTCCAAGCAGCGAAACCCGTTACACAGCCGCTGACCACGGCTTTATGCGGCACAGCCCACCAGCTGTCATTAAACTATGATGCACTCGGCCGTTGTTCATGCGTGAAGATCGCCCCACGGCCCATTCATCGCTTAACCTTCGCGCAAGGGTGTAGACGGCGAAGCCCTATACTCCAGCGACTATAACTCTTCGCGGCGCGATTGATGGGGCACAACGTGCAGCAGAATTTACCAAGCGCAACCGCAGGTGCCGAAGCGGCTGAATCCAAATCGCCTCGTCGCCGATATGAGCGTTTGCTGAACCGAACGCTTGGCGAGACTATCCAAATCGAGACCGTTCTCGATGCCGGATGGCATGTGGGAGGGCCGACGCAGGACACCTGGAAAGCGTGCGCTGCTCAACTGTACCTTTTGTTGATTCATGGCGGGGGGATATAATGCCCCGCGGAACCAGGGGCACTGCCGCGAGTTCTTTGGAATGGCAAATCATCCGGTCACGAGCGCCCTTACCTCAATCGGCACATTGACTTCCCGTCCCGCAGCGTTCCTGGTGTTGCTGGCCTATGCAATCCTTTGGATGATTTTCGAGCGACAGAGCTTGGATTGGCATGGAGCCGCTACATTGTTTACTTGGGCGATGACGCTGTTCATCCAGCGCGCGGAGCACCGCGACACTCAAGCGATCCACGCCAAGCTTGACGAGATTCTGCGGTCAGATCACGCGGCTTCAAACATCACGCGGATCGACGATGAAGAGCCCGAGGAGATCGAAAAACATCGCCATCGCCGGCAGCGGGGCGATTGACGTGCAGCCTTTCGGTTCCGTTGCGTCAGGCGCCCGCAAGAAGACCTCCGGTATTGAGCTTTGGCGAAAGGTGCTCATCTATCTGGCCATTGCCACCATCGCCAGCCTGCTCACGGTGTTGATCATAAATCTCACTCCAGAGTCGCGCGTTCTACGATCAATCGTTCCCCATCGGTTCGACGCTACGGATCCCCAATTTTCCAAGACGATGAGCAGCTATTCGCAAGGGCAGATGTTCGGCTCCAATGCGGTCCAAACTCTCATCAACGGGGACGAAATATTTCCGTCAATGCTGCAAGCAATCGGGGCGGCTCGATCCAGCGTCGACATCGAGACATATATTTATTGGTCGGGAGCCATCGGCTACGAGTTCGCAATCGCATTGGCGGCCAAGGCCAGCGAAGGCGTCGAAGTCCGCGTGAACGTCGACGGGGTTGGCAGCCTTCCCTTCGACGAGGACTTGATCCACATCATGACCACGGCCGGTGTGAGGTTCGAACGCTATCGGCCGCTACGCTGGTATACGTTGGACCGTGTAAACAACCGAACTCATCGCAAGCTGCTGATCGTCGATGGCCGGGTCGCTTTCACTGGCGGGGTCGGCATTGCCGATAATTGGCGCGGGAACGCACGCAACTCAAATGAATGGCGCGACACGCACTACCGGATCGAAGGACCCGCCGTGGCCGCATTCCAGGCGGCGTTCGCCGAAAACTGGCTGGAGACGACCGGCGAGACATTGCAGGGCGCGAAGTTCTACCCTGCAGTTGCGCCCGCTGGTGGGCTCGATGCCCAACTAATACTTTCTTCGCAGCCAAACGGCTCGGAGAACATGGAGTTGATGATGTTGGCGGCAATAGCCGCGGCCAAGGACCATCTGCGCATCGGCATGGCCTACTTCGTGCCGGACGACATAGCCCTGCAGCAGATTCTTGATGCAAGGAGGCGAGGCGTCTCGGTCGATATCATCGTTCCCAATTGGCTGACGGATGTGCCTATAGTGCGAAAGGGTTCACGTTACTTCTGGGGCGAATTGCTCAAGGCCGGTGTGCGCATCTTTGAGTTTCAACCCACAATGTACCATCCGAAGCTTTTGATCGTCGACGATGTCTGGGTGAGCTTTGGCTCGGCTAATTTGGATGAGCGTTCCTTGCGCCTCAACGATGAGGCCACTCTGAATGTCTACGGCATGGAATTCGCGCGGACGCAAATAGACGTTTTCAACGAGGACCTGAAACGATCAAGGCAGGTCAGTGTGGAAGAATGGCAAGCTCGTCCGCTAAGCGAAAAGGTCACCGACTACTTTGCGAGCAGGTTTCGCTCCCAGCTTTAATGGCGAGGTGCGGAGATGCAAAGTCCCCGCGATTGCTCGCGATTGGTATTGATAGACGCTCTTGGTCGAAGTTAAACGCCGCGCCGCTTTACGGCTTCTCTTTTTGAGAGCCTGAATGGATTTCGATGAATTTGCGGTTGCGCCGGCGACGACTCCACCAGATGCTGTGCAAGCCTTGCTTGTCTCAGCCGCGCCGTCTTCTCGGCGCGTTCGGCTCGTTCAGCGTCCAGCATCTGTTGGCTGATACGTTTGGCGCGGTCGTATCTTTCCTTGTCGTGATTGCGAGTCACGGACACCTCCTAGCCAGCAACAAAAATCCTGCGAACCTTTTGGTGACACGCGGCTTGCGTTGGCTGGGACCGGGCGTGATGGCTTGTGCGAGGCGAGCCTCCTTCAACCGCGCCGTCTTGGCGGCGC
Source organism: Mesorhizobium sp. M0848 (assembly GCF_040319805.1). Taxonomy (NCBI): domain Bacteria; kingdom Pseudomonadati; phylum Pseudomonadota; class Alphaproteobacteria; order Hyphomicrobiales; family Phyllobacteriaceae; genus Mesorhizobium; species Mesorhizobium sp. M0848. The sequence goes on from NZ_JAMYOM010000018.1 coordinate 130,300, forward strand.
GCTCAGCACGTTCCTTGTCGACAATGAGTGCTGCAGCTGATGTGGTCTTCTCGTTGCGACCGTCATCATTGGTCCGCGGCATCTCAGCGCCTCGCCTTAATTCTTATCGCCCGCGGTGCCATTTTGTACCCGGGTCGTGCTCTAACCTGGTCTATCGTCCTCTTGGCGGAGCTTTTGCCTGCATGAGCCGGCTTCTTGCGCAGGTGGTTGTCGTTGTCCGCTCGTGGGATGGCCATCTCGGTTCTCCTATGCGGGCCCAACTTCGAAATGGCGGAAGTGTTCCCAGCCAACTCGCAAGTTGCTGGGCTATTTTCGGATGCAGCGGCGGATCCCAAGGCATGCGATCCGAGCCTGGCGTCGTTTGCCAACTCGCGTCCAGCGATTGATAACGACCCACCTTGCAGGTGCGCGAATGAGCAGCGGGACTGCTCGAGGCAGGTTCATAGCTGATTTCACGCTTGGAACACGTTGTCGGTCTTTAGGTTGTCCAAACGGCGTGATGCCGCAGGTGTCTACGATGAACTTTCCTCGCGACGCGATGGTTCAGACTTTGCTGCAGCAAGGGATCCCGCGGAAACGCATAAGCTCGGCATTGCAGGGAATTCGGCGCTAGGGTCGTTGAACCACTACCGGGTGTGTCTGCAGTCAACCTTACAGGCAGCCGCAAGTCCAGACGAGGAGCACGGTTCCAAGCGCATACGGGACAAGAAGCAAACCTATCGACACCCAGAAAGCCGGCTCTGCCAAGGCGGCCATGTCCTTGCGAAACTGCTCCATAGGGCTACCCCGACAACTTCGACAAACGAATAGAGCTAACCTGATAAAACCTATGGCCCGCTTTTGGCATCTTCGACCTCCAGCGCATCCATGACGGCTGCCACATCGCTGGCTTCTCCGTCGACGCCACCATGCACCCCAGTTCCGGCATTCTTTAGTGCTTGCTCGATCGCATCTTCAATGTTTCCAAGCTCGTCCTCACGCACCTCGCGACCATAACCGGCCGCTTCGGCATCCTGCTCGAATTGCTGGGCCAGCACGGCGAAGCTGACTTCCTCTTCGCCAGCCAGAGTGCCGACATTCTCCTGCAGCCAGTTTTCAAAAAATTCTTTGGTCGCGTTCATCGGATAACTCCTCCGCCGGGTTAAGCGCGGCGGCGATCCGAAGTTCCGCCATGTCGTGGGACGGGGTGATATGCCAACTGAAGAATTGTCTGAAGAAGTCATGGCTCGTTTCCTTGGTTGCGAAATTCCATTACCAACCTGCGAAACGCCGTGACGTTCCATTGCAATTCGTTCGTGAAAACAAGAACTCCGCTGGTGAACCCGGGGCCTCGCTGAGCCAACGGGCTGTTTTCGCAAGACAAACGGTAAATGCCGGCCAGCTCGGGCAAGACAGAGCTTAGCCTGACACATGGCAGCGTGGCAGCAGAATACGAGCCAACACGAAACTCGTAGAGATACCCATCGCCGAACGCGGTGACGGCAGCAGCTTCGGTCATTCTGCAGAATGCGTTTCCAGCGCCGCGGCAATGCCCATCGCCCGAGGTCCAGGAGCCTGAATCAGCGCCGACCAGCAAAAGGCTCGCGATACAGGCCGAGGCCGCAGTTCAACCGATGAGGAACAATATCTCCCTTTGAAAGTTCTGGCCGACCCATGAAGGAGATATGAAATGTCAGAATCGCGCGAATGGCTTGTCCAATGGCTCAGGGATGCTCACGCCATGGAAGAGCAGGCCGAGACCATGTTGAATGGGCAGTTGAACCGAATTGAGAACTATCCTGAGCTCAGCGAACGGATTCGCCAGCACGTCCAGGAGACCAGGCAGCAGGCTGCTCGGCTGGAAACCTGTCTCGACCGCATCGGACAAGGATCTTCCACACTGAAGGATGCCGGCGGCAAGCTGACGGCGATGGCGCAGTCGCTCAGCGGGGTCTTCGCCGGTGACGAAGTGATGAAAGGATCGCTTGCAAGCTACACGTTCGAGCACATGGAAATCGCCTCCTACACAATCCTTATCGCCGCTGCCAAATCTCTGGGTGAAGCAGAGGTCGCCCAGGTCTGCGAAGAGAACCTGCGTGAGGAAGTCGCAATGGCGGACTGGTTGAAAAGCCATATTCCAGCGACAACCGAGCAGTTCCTGGCGCGGGCCGACTCGGAGAGTGAGAACGCCAAGCGTTGATCAGCCGGTAGCGTCATTGCTAAACAAGCTCGCGCCTTGCGCTGAAGCTCGGCGCAAGGCGCATCGAGGTTGAGCCGTTACCGCTGTGAAAGGCACTTCAAAGTAGGCAGCGCGTGAGTAAGTTTTCCGATTAGCTCTCCGTGCCGCGATAGTATCCTTGACGCCAATTGAACTTGAAATTCCGGACGGAATTCTCTGCCATGTGCCGCTCCTTGAGAGCCCGCCGAACTGCCCATCATACGGATGTTGCTATCGCCCACTTTTTGGCGACAGTTCCCCATCCCCAACCATCTCCGCCAGCCGGCTGAGGAAGTCCACCAAAGCAGCTTGCGGCTCGTCGATTTCGCCGACGACGACCGAAATTCCCCAACGCCCAAGAACGGCCTCCTCCACAGGGTTTCGGCTGGTCATGAGGATGAACGAGGGCGGGCGATCTTTCTCATAGCCGGACCGATGCCACGTCTGCCAGAGACGGTGCAACAGCAACCGAATATTTGGGTCGGAAAGGCTATAGCCAATGAAGAGGATCGTGCTGCCGAGTGCATCCGAGCGAAAACGCACGTCCAGCGGAGAATTGAAGGAGAGGCGATCGAGGTAGTCCGTTTCGGTGAGGACGAGGGACGAATCCTCGTCGAAATCACCATGGAACTTGACGATGTGGGTAACGCCTTGGCGGGCCTGCGCTACATCGCGTGCATTGGCCACTTTCACGTAGTCCCGGCCGTATATCTCATAAGCCAGTTCTAGGTTCCGGTCATAATTAGTTGTGTAGATGACAGGGAAGTCGAGCCTCACGATGAGACGATGCAACTCGGATTTCTCGATCCGGTCCTTGGGGACGGACCAGTTTCTGTCCATCCAACTGCGAAGTGGCCCGATGCTGCCATGCTTGATCCGATAGTACTCGGCCAGGGTTTGAAAACGATCGCGTCGCGTGGAAAATTCGTCGTCGACGCCGAGCTCCTTTGCCATTCGCTCTATCAGCTTCTCCCAGGAGGGTAGTCCAACACTGATCGACACCCCTGCCCCAACAAACAGAATTGCGCTGCGATGGCGAATTGCGTTGGCGAGCGAATCTACAGGGTCATCGTTCATCAAGTCTTTTGAGGTCACCCGCGCAGGTCGACCTTCCTCCCTCACATCTGGTCGTTGTTAGGCTGCTTGGTGATCCCCACCTGCCTGGCCAGCTCGGAAAACGGTGGCACACTCGCTTCGAACTGCTTGGTGTTAGCCAGCCGCAAAAGACGCAAAGGGAAACACACTGCGTCGCGGTTAGCAGGCGACATATCCTCGAAGAGGCGCTCATCAACCGTGAACGAGGCTTCGGCGTTTTTCAACGCCGTGTCGATATCATCGACCGAGAGAAGGCCTCTGCGGACCAAGGCGTTATTGACGGCCGCGACCGCCATGAGCAAACCTTCCAATTGCAGGTTGGCGACGTTCATGGGCCATGTCCTTCATATCGTTGGAAGCCCGTCGATAGATAATCCTGCTCCGGAGGCCTTGTGCCGTGCCGGTGATGGGGTTGTCGCTTGCCAGAGCGTTTTGGCTGCGCGGCGGCGCCGGGATTGGCATCTGGTGGCGCCATGGCTTGGATCTCCGCTGGGCTGCTGGACAACTCTCCACATGCCTCGAGGTTCCGGATCGCCATGGCACTACCGTCGGGTGCACGAGGTGATCGAGGTTTGGTCTTCAGACTACGATTCAACAAGCGCGTTACATGGTTCCTCCGCGAGCGCGAGCCGCCTTCGGCAGAAGATGCCAGCCGCGTCCCGCTCTAGCCAAAAGCAACCGTCTGCAAGGCGTTCGGCAACTTTAGAGCTCCGACTGTGCCTCCCAGATGGGCCATATAGAGCCATATAGAAACGACCAAGCTGATGCCTGCTAAGGTCTCGGGATCTCGTTTTATCGGCGACATCAGGCTGCCGCGCTCGGCAGGTCAGCAGATCCGATGGAGGGAACAACCCGGCACGGTGATGGTTCGGTGGCATCAAAGGTGATAGAGAACGATGGGTAAAAAGCCCAAACAGCACACAGAAGCCACGGCGGATCGTGAAAAAGCGATCGAAGCGCTCTACTTTGCGCGCAAGTGCGGCCTCACCAAGGAAGAGGCACTCAAGATGTTCAGGGAAGCCCAAATCAGGATCGATGATGGACCCAAAAGGCACTCCGGCAAGCGAACTTAGAAGCGTTCGTCGAGCGCTCGTCTCAGCCAGCGGCGGCGCATGATCTTCTTCACCTCCGACACGCATTTCAACGATCCCCGCATTTTGCGGCTCGACCCCCGCCCCTTCAGTTCATTGGCGGCGCATGACCAGGCACTGACTGAACTTTGGAACGAGACTGTTGCTCCAAACGACGAGGTTTGGCACCTCGGCGACTTTGCCAGGGGATCGGCCGAGACAGTGTCTTCGCTGCTGTCCTGCCTCCACGGCACCAAGCACCTCATCATCGGCAACAACGACGGCGTGGTAACGCTCCGCGCTTCGGCTTGGGCTAGCGTGCAACACTACAAGGAGCTGACTGTCGAGGGCCGTTTCTTGGTTCTTTGCCACTACCCGTTCCGCACCTGGAACCAGATCGGCAAGAAATCGATAAACCTGCACGGCCATTCTCATGGCCGGCTGAAGCCGATGACGCGCCAGCACGACGTCGGCGTAGACGCCTGGGATTTTCGCCCAGTCACTTTTGCTGCCATACAGGCCAGGCGGCGCCGCCGAGGTTAGCGCAGCAGATGGTCGAACGATCGACGTCTTTACGTGGTGATGCTAGCCGCAAACAGGAATCCAGAAATCCTGCCCCTGGGGTATTGCAGCCTTGCCTGGAACGCACCGCGAGTAAACCGGACCGAGGAGCGCCCCACCCGTCTGCACAGCCGTCACAACCTTTGGGACAGGCGCCGACCCCCGTCGTCACCCCGGCGGCGCGCCACTGGCGCCCAATCGTTCATCCACCTCGCTTGAAACGAGCTTCAATCGCCGTCCTTGGCGATCTCAGTGCCACATTCTCTCTCTAAGCCACTTAAGAAACCTGTTCCCTCCAATCGACCGGCGGACTCTAGCGGCAGCCCACTGCCCTCTGAACGTGGTTCCGACATGGCAACTGCAGACGATGTCATGCAACTCACCGTCAGACAGTTCGAAGAAGCGCTTTGCTTCCCCATAGGTGTCATCCTTCAGGCCTAACGCACGCAGTAGCGGGTCCTCGAAGGCCACTGTAATTGGCGAGCCCTCACCGCGTGCTGCGTCGCGGGCTTCCCGCTTCAGATACTCAGTGCCGGTAAGGGCTCTCAGGCGTCGCTCGGGATGTTGTGCCAGCAACTCTGCCCAGCGCTCAATACGCTGTTGCCGGGTCATGATCGGGTATGTCGAGAGGGGTTCTACTTCTGCAATTGTCTGCAATTGACTTAGAGTTTGGTGTTCCATCGTCGGCTCCTTTTGATCGAAGTCCCTTCCCCACAAAAACTATCGCGCGCCTACGCACTGACAAGAGCCGGTAAGGCGGCCACTTGCCCGACATGGATTGCGAAATGACAAAAACAGCGCATTGCTCCGCCGGCGCGCGAAACGATATCTCATCCCAAATCAGACCGAAGCCGTTCAGAACGAACAGCTCGCCACCCGCCCACAACAACAATTTAAATTAGTAACGCCTTATGGAACTTTGGGGTTGGCGTTTCATTTCATCGGCATGGAGGCCACTGTAATCCAGTGAATTGGATCTCGAGACAGGCACAAGGCCGACAAGGCGCCCCTTCCACGTAGCTTGAGCCAACCAAAAGAAAGACCTGCTTCGCGGTTCGGCGCGTCCGCCATTTCTGACAAAATCGATGTCCGCTTCCAGGCCGGCAAACACACAACCCAAACGACAGGAATGAGGGCGCTTTGCGGACATTCGCATAAGCCCAAAACTGGACCTACATCGAGCCGGCCTATCAACCTGCTGCTGGGCATATTCAACAGCCTGTCGGAGCGCGTGCAGGGCAAGATCGGCGTCCCGTGCCGAAGGGCTTAAAGAAAGACAAGGCCGAGAGGATCAAGCCAGGCTTGGTCGGCCGGGTCAAGTTTTTCTGAAGGGCGAAGAAAAACTGCGCCATGCAAAGCTGCTGGACTACCGTGAAGAATAACTAACATTGGCGAGGGTACTGCCAACGTTGAGGAACAGAACCGTGTGCCTGACGTTGTGCCGGATCGACGTCTAGGAGAAACGGCATGGTGGCGCCACGCGCGGTCTGGAAGGGCTTTCTGAGGGTCGGTTCCGTGTCATGCGGGGTAAAGATAGTGGGTGCCACAAGCGAGGCAACCAAGATCGACTTCAAGATTTTGAACCGCAAGGACGGTTTACCCGTTAAAAGCGCCTATGTCGATGAAGAGACTGGCGACGTTGTCAAAGCCGAGGATCAGATCAAAGGGTATGAGGCGGACAAGGATGATTTCATCCACGTCGAGCCGGACGAGTTAAAGAAACTGAAGCTGACGTCACAGCATACACTTGACGTCGATTCCTTCGTTCCGGTTGCCGAGATCGACACACGTTATCTCGAGAAACCATACTACTTGATCCCGGCAGACGGCGCCTCCCTGGAGGCCTTTGCCGTCCTGCGCGATGCGATGGCCAAGAAACGCGTTGCGGCACGCTCCTGCGTCGTACTCTATCAGCGCGGGCGCGAAGTGTTGATACAGCCCCTTGGAAAAGGGATGTTGCTGACCGAGCTACGGACCCACAATGAGATGACATCGGAAGACACCGTCTTCGACGATGTGAAGAGCGCAAAATATGATTCGGATTTGCTCGAAATCGCGGGGCTTCTCATCGACAAGAAGGTGACAAAGTTCGATCCTTCGAAATTCGAGGACACCTACGAGGACGCGTTGATTGCCATGATTGACGCCAAGCGCAAGGGCAAAAAACCCCCGAAACCGGTACCGAAACCCAAGGAGAACGTGGTCGACTTGGCCTCAGTTCTTCGAAAGAGCCTCGCCAAGGAAGGGATCGGCCAAGATCGGCCAAAGGCCAATAGCCGCAAATCAGCTTAGGTGCTGGAACCGGCACTCGTTCGTTGCTCATCCATATCGCTTGCCGAGAAGCGGAGCCTTGAGCGCGTCTAGCTGATCCTGAAGGCGGCCTTTCTCCACGATCATTCCCTCAGGGCCTTCGCAAACGGCACCGTGCACTGCTCCGTTGCCTCGCTAGACAGATTCACCACTAGCATTTTCGGGAAGGGCCGCGCTCGTGTCCGCACCGTCTGACTGGCGCGTAACATGCTGTGTAACAATCGATTCTTAGATTTCTTGATTTGCTTGGATCGGAGGCAAGAATCGAATCCCACTTCCTCCGCCAGACGTCGAATTGTCCAGCCCGGAGACATGGGTAGCGGTTTGTACCTAAGACATGATGACAACCTCGTGCCCAGCGGGTTGTCGATTGGTTGCAAGGTCCTCTGTTCCAAGTCGATATATCCGAACTGCGAGGTCATCGATCACGAGCGCCCTGTTGCGTCAGGCTGACTTTGAAGTTCGGATAGATGACGTCCATTTCCTCTCGGAAGCGCTCCGCCGAACATCTCCATGGTCCTTTCAATGAGGCGATAGATAGCCAGGCTGCGCCGACTGTAGTCGCGGCCAATGGATGGAGGAAGTGATCGTTGATGACGGCCGGCCGCCCTGCATTCAGGCGGCTCGTCTTGTGGGCGGGGGTGACCCGGCTCAGCATGTTGGCGCTGGATCGCTCAACGCTTTCGTCACCCCGCCCAGTTCAGCCGGCGGTGCTCGGCACAGGCGTGTTGAGCAGTTGCTGCTCCCAGAGGTACGCGATGCCGCTGCCAGCGGCGTGCTGCTTGAGCACTTCCGTCAGCTCGCCGACGTGCTCGGTACGCGCCCAGTCGCGCTGCCACTCCGATGCCAGCGCCAGCCAGGTCATCATGTTTGCGCCGGCCGCGATCATGCGTTGGATGGCGACCTCGTGCGCTTCGACCGACGTGCCGCCCGAGGCGTCGGCGATGACCGTGACGTCCCAGCCTTCGCCCAACGCCTGGATAACCGGCATGGCGACGCAGATCTCGGTCCACAGGCCGGCGATGATGAGCTGCCTGCGGCCGGTCGCCTTGACCGCGTTCACGACCTTCCTGTCTTCCCAGGTGTTGATGAACGTCCGGTCGATGACCTCCTGGCCGGGAAATACGTCGGTGATGTGGGGGAAGATCAGGCCGCCCCGATCGGCAACGACGCTGGTCAGGATGGTGGGAACGCCGAAGGCCTTTGCGACCTTTGCCAAGGCCGTCGAGTTGTTGACCACTGCATGCGGATCGTGGCTGTTCAGGTTCGAGAGCTGGTAGGGCTGGTGGTCGATCAGAACGAGGACCGAATCCTCGGGGCGAAGAAGTGAATTAAGGCCGTTACGAAAGGTCATAAGAACTTCCTCTCTCTGCCGCCTGGACGGCGTGGGTTTTCCGGGAGACATGCGCCAGCGGGCGACGTTGCCTGAACGCAATTTGCTGTTCCTTTTGGTGATGCGATAGTGCCATAATCAGGCAAGCTGTGTCGCGAAACGAGGAACGCCGAATTGGATATCGAGGATCTACAGACATTCGTCGTAGTGGCCGATGCCGGGGGCGTATCGGCCGCCGCGCGCCGGCTCGGCGTCTCCAAATCAATCGTCAGTCGCAGGCTCTTTCGGGTTGAGGCGGAGCTTGGCGTCCAGCTTCTTGCACGAACGACCCGCGGTGCCGCGCTCACAGAAGCGGGAATCACGTTCAGAGATCATGCGGCCCGAGCCAGCGCCGAGATTGATACGGCCAGGGAAACGATCCTCCCTACCGGTGAGCTGCGCGGCCGCCTGAGGGTTGCTATGCCGCTTACTTTCGGCGCGACCCATTTTGCTCCCGTGCTCGCGGAAATGGCGCGTCTGCACCCGAAGCTTCACATCCATACTTCTTATAGCGATCGCTTCGTCGATCTCATCGCAGAGGGTTTCGATTGCGCGATCCGGGGCGCCTACCTTCAGGACTCCAACCTGATCGCGAAGCGCGTCGGGCCTATCCATGGAAAGCTTGTCGCGAGCCCGGATTACATCAAAGCGCACGCGTCACCCGAGACTCCGGACGAACTCGTCACCCATCAGGCCCTCATGCAGGGAACGGAAGCCTGGCAGTTCATGGATGGCGACAAGATTGTTACGGTCCAGCCGCAGGGCAGGTTCAAGGCCGACAGCGCCACGGCGCTTGCCGCGACGGCGGCGGCAGGTCTCGGCATCGCCTGGCTCCCCGATTGCATTACACATGAATATGTAGCCTCCGGCGCGCTGGTCCCGATCATGACACGCTATCCGGTACCTCCGGGAGCTGCGTATGTCGTACGCCCGCCGGGGCAGCATCCTACGCGGAAAGTGCGCGTGCTCACCGAGATGCTGATTGAGTATTTCAAACGCAACCCGGATCTTTGGGGTCTTGACGGCTAGGACACGAACGGTTCGAAGCCGTGTCAAAGAACCGCGTTCGACGGTCCCATTGCTCCGAGCCGTTGCGTTCGGCGACATTGCTTGCACGTTCCGTGCGTCAGCGCCCTTACAGAGCCTTTAGCCTTTGGAAAGGGAGATGTGTTTCTTCTCGAGGGAGCAGGCGGCGCGCCGGCAGCAGAGGCGAATCGATGGATATCTTCGGCATCAAGGCACTGTTGATCTGCGCGCTGATCTTCATTCCGTTCGAACATCTGTTTGCCGAGCGGCCGCAGAAGATCTTCCGCAAGGGCTTCGCTGTCGATCTGATCTATCTGCTGTTCAACGGCTTCATCATAAAGCTGGCCATCGTCATGATGGCGGCAGGCGCGCTCGGTGCCGCTGCGCTCCTGGTCCCGCCGGCGATAACGAAGGCCGTCAGCGGCCAGCCCGTCTGGCTGCAGGTTGCCGAAATCATCGTGATCACCGATATCGGCGTCTACTGGACACATCGGGCCTTCCACAAAATCCCCGCGCTTTGGAAGTTCCATGCCGTTCACCACGGCATTGAGGAACTCGACTGGCTCGGGGCCTTCCACAATCACCCCGTCGACGCCATCGTCACAAAGGCAATATCGCTGACGCCGATCTTTTTCCTCGGCTTCTCGGAAGCCTCGATCGCCGTCTTTTCGACCATCTACCTTGGACACACGCTGCTTGTGCATTCAAACGTGCGGATTCCGTTCGGCCCCTTGAAGTGGCTGATCGCCAGCCCGCAGTTCCATCGCTGGCACCATGCCAACCAGCGCGAAGCCTATGACAAGAACTTCGCCGGGCAGTTGCCTTTCCTCGACATGCTGTTCGGGACCTACAATCCCACCGGCGACAAGGTGCCGGACAAGTACGGCGTCGACGATCCGATCCCTTCCACCTATTTCGGTCAGATCGGCTATCCGCTCCTGCGCCGCAGGAAGCTGCACCGAGCAGTGCCGAACACCGAAGCCTGACAGCTGGCCCGACGGTGCGGTATCCACCCCGATCCGATTTCGGGCCGTAGAACGCCGAACCACGGGAAGGCTTTTCGCGTCGAATCGGCTAAACCCTGAGGCATGAACGAGACGTCTCTCTATGCGCCGGTGAAGCGGTTCCTCGAAAGCCTCGACTTCGTCGTCAAAGGCGAGATCGGCGGCTGCGATGTTGTTGCATTGCGCGAGGGGGAGCCGCCGGTTGTCGTCATCTGCGAGTTGAAGCTGCAGTTCAATCTCGAACTGGTGCTGCAAGGTGTCGATCGCGCGGCGGCCTGCGACGAGGTGTGGCTGGCCGCGCGCATGTCGGCCCGCGGCAAGGGCCGCGAAAGCGACGCCAGATTTCGCAATCTCTGCCGCCGTCTTGGCTTCGGCCTGCTCGGTGTGACCGCGACGGACCGGGTCGAGGTGCTTCTCAGCCCGATCGCGCTGGCGCCGCGCAAGAATGCCCGCCGGCGCTCTCGTCTGGTTGACGAGCACCAGCGCCGTCGCGGCGATCCCGTTGCCGGAGGAGGATCGCGCAATCCGATCATGACGGCCTATCGTCAAAGCGCCCTCGCCTGCGCTGCCGCCATGGTGGACGGACCCAGGCGACCGCGTGATCTCAAGGCGGTGACGCCGATCGCGCCCAAGATACTGCAGCACAATGTCTATGGCTGGTTCGCGCGCGTCGACCGCGGCCTCTACGATCTTACGGATGCAGGCCGTGCCTCTTTGGTCCGTTGGCCGCAGGCATCGCACGCCCGACACGCAATTTTGAACGCACCGGCCATATGATTGAAGATTCCGGCGGCGCTCGCGGCGGTCCGCTCGGTTGATTTCTCCGACAAAATGTGTTGCTTGTCCCGCCCATGAAGAAGCTCTGCATGACCGCCTTGGCGTCAGTGACACTGAGTTTTCCAGCCAGCGCAATGGACAATGCATTGCGCGCCGGTCTGATGAAACTCGATCCCCAAACCCGTCTTGAACAGCGTTGCGACGCCGAAGTGCTCGACCGCATCACCCATGACGATCGCAAGTTCAAAGCCGATCGCGTCGTCGCCTACGCCTTCGCCACGCCCGAGATGGGTGCCGATGCAATCAAGAGCCCGGGTGCTGCGTTTCGCAGCAAGGGGCAGTGGTACCGGCTGAAATTCAAGTGCCAGACCGCGCCGGACCATATGGAAGTTTTGCAGCTCCGCTACCGGATCGGGGACGAAATTCCAGAAGCCGACTGGGCAAGGTACAATCTCTACGATTGATTTGTGATCTGCCATGGTTTGCCTGGCTGTCGCGAGTGCCGCGAAGCCGTGATCCGGCTTGACGCAATGCTGCTTCGGTGATGCAGCCACGCGTGATCCCTTGACGCCAGGGGACCACCAAGTTAGGGCCTCTGGATAATCGACGAACACTCGGCAAAATCAGCAAGGGCTTCCTGTCGATGGACATTTTTTTCAGCGCTGCCAGTCTGACCGCCCTGCTGCAGGTCATCGCCATCGACCTCGTGCTGGCCGGCGACAATGCGATCGTCATCGGCCTCGCCGCGGCCGGCTTGCCCGCCGAACAACGCAAGAAGGCGATTCTTCTCGGCGTGGTGGCGGCAACGGTGCTGCGCATCGGGTTTGCCGCAATTACCGTCAAGCTGCTGGCGATCGTCGGCCTGCTGCTCGCCGGCGGCATCCTGCTGCTGTGGGTCTGCTGGAAGATGTACCGCGAGTTGCGTACGTCGCATGCCGATGAATTGGAAGCGACCGAGGCACTGTCGAATTCGGACCTCAACAGCGACCAGGCGGTCGCCGGCAAGACGAAGCGCAAGACCCTTGGCCAGGCTGCCTTGCAGATTGTCGTCGCCGACGTGTCGATGTCGCTCGACAACGTGCTGGCGGTGGCTGGAGCGGCGCGCGATCATTTTCCGGTGCTGGTCATCGGCCTTGTGTTGTCGATCGCCCTGATGGGGCTGGCCGCGACTTTCATTGCCAAGCTGCTGCATCGCCACCGCTGGATTGCCTATGTCGGCCTGCTGATCATTTTCTATGTGGCTGTGGACATGGTCTATCGTGGCGCGGTGGAGGTCTGGCCGCATGTAAACGGTGCGGTCGGCTGAGGCTGGCGGACATCGGCATCTTCACTCAGTGGAAGCAAGACCGCCGTGCGTTTTGCCGCATCGCGGGCCTGCCCATACCAATGCCGCAATAAGTGTGGTACTGCGCCGGCAATCCTGAAAAGCCCGGAAAACCTTTATGTCCGCTCCCCGCGTGAGTTTTGTCAGTCTTGGATGCCCGAAGGCCCTCGTGGATTCGGAGCGCATCATCACGCGCCTGCGCGCCGAAGGTTACGAAATCGCGCGCAAGCATGACGGCGCCGACCTCGTCGTCGTCAACACCTGCGGCTTTCTCGATTCCGCCCGCGACGAGTCGCTCAACGCCATCGGCTCCGCGCTTTCGGAAAATGGCCGAGTGATCGTCACCGGTTGCCTGGGCGCCGAGCCGGACGTCATTCGTGAAAAGCACCCTAACGTGCTGGCGATCACCGGGCCGCAGGCCTATGAGAGCGTGATGGCTGCGGTCCATGAGGCCGCACCGCCTTCGCACGACCCCTATATCGATCTCCTGCCACCGCAGGGCGTCAAGCTGACGCCGCGCCACTACGCCTATCTCAAGATTTCCGAAGGCTGCAACAACCGCTGCACCTTCTGCATCATTCCCGCACTGCGTGGCGACCTCGTCTCGCGGCCGGCGGCCGATGTGCTGCGCGAGGCTGAGAAACTGGCCAAGGCTGGCGTCAAGGAACTTCTGGTCATCTCGCAGGACACCAGCGCCTACGGCATCGACATCAAGTACCAGACGTCGATGTTCGGCGACCGTGAAGTGCGCGCGAAATTCCTCGACCTTTCGGAGGAACTGGGCAAGCTCGGCATCTGGGTGCGCATGCATTATGTCTACCCCTACCCGCATGTCGCCGACGTCATCCCACTGATGGCCGAGGGCAAGATCCTGCCTTACCTGGATATTCCGTTCCAGCATGCCTCGCCGCAGGTGTTGAAGAACATGCGCCGGCCCGCACACGGCGAAAAGACGCTCGAGCGCATTCGCGGCTGGCGCGAGGTATGCCCTGATCTGGCCATCCGCTCCACCTTCATCGTCGGCTTCCCCGGCGAGACGGACGACGATTTCGAGATGCTGCTCGACTGGCTCGATGAAGCCAAGATCGACCGCGCCGGCTGCTTCAAATATGAGCCGGTCCGCGGCGCCCGCTCCAACGATCTCGGCCTTGAACAGGTCCCGCAGGAAATCAAGGAGGCGCGCTGGCATCGCTTCATGCAGCGCCAACAGAAGATTTCGGCGACGCAGCTGGCCAGGAAGGTCGGCAAGCGCCTACCGGTGCTGATCGACGAGGCGCACGGCACATCGGCAAAGGGCCGCACCAAATACGATGCGCCCGAGATCGACGGCTCGGTGCACATCCAGTCGCGCCGCCCGCTGCGCCAAGGCGACATCGTCACCGTCAAGATCGACCGTGCCGATGCCTATGACCTCTATGGTTCGGCGGTCTGACGGTCCGTATTTACTACATCTGGCGATAATTCAGCCGTCTTAACCCGCGCAGCCGCGATCCGCTCTATGGTTTGTGGACCGTAGATGCAGGAAATGCGGATGAACACCAGACCTGCGGAACAAAATTACATCGCGACGCTGGACCTGCTCAGGCTGGCGGCAGCACTTGCCGTCGTGTTCTTCCACTATTTCTTTCGCGGCGCTGCCGCCGAAGGCTACCTTGCGCAAGGCTATCCGCTTGCCGCACCATTCGCCCTCTACGGCTATCTCGGCGTCAACCTGTTCTTCCTGATCAGCGGTTTCGTCATTGCCTGGTCGGCGGAAAACCGGAACTGGGATCAGTTTGCGATCGCGCGGTTCGTTCGCCTCTATCCGGGTTTTCTGTTCTGCATGACGATCACCTTCGCGATTGTCTTCCTTGTCGGGTCGCCGCTGCTTTCGGCCTCTTTCGTTCAGTATGCCGCCAATCTGTCGATGTTCGCGCCGGCCTTCGGCCAGCCCTTCATGGACGGCGTCTACTGGTCGATCGTGCTTGAACTGGTGTTCTACGGATGGATCACGCTGGCCCTGTTCACCGGGCTCTTCCAGAAACGCAAGCTGGAGCTGATCTTCATCTGGCTGGCGATCTCGGCCTTGAACGAGTTCTTCATCGGCAGCGGCGGAGCCAGGCTGCTGTTCCTCACCGAGTTCGGCCCGTTCTTCGCCGCCGGCGTGCTGGTCCACCAAATCCATTCGCATGGCCGTTCTGTGCCGGCCCTGCTGCTGCTTGCCGCCGCGTTCCTGATCTCCTGCGGAACGCTATCGGTGACGCAGCACTGGATGCTTGGCCACTACGGCATTGCCGTTGCCTCGGCCAATCTCGTCGTCGCCAACGTCGTCATGCACGCGGCCTTGATCGGCGCGGTGCTGCTGCGCGACCGTGTCAGGGCATCGGGGCTCACTCTGGCGCTGGGCGGGCTGACCTATCCGCTCTATTTGCTGCACCAGGACATCGGCTATCTCGCCATCAATGCGGCAACGCCCCTTGTCGGCAAATGGATTGCCGCTCTTGGTTGCGTCGTGCTCATGCTTTTCATTTCGTGGGCGATCTGGCGCACCTGCGAACAACCGGTACAGCGGTTGCTCAGGTTTTGGCTCGGCCGCGCGGTCGATGCCGGACGAACGCGGTTTCGTCGCCCCTCTGCCGGCGCACAGCCCGCCGAATGAAGAAGGGCGCCTCGCGGCGCCCCTCCGTCTCATGTCTCGCGCTGCTTATTTCGGCAGCTTGTCGTCGACGCCTTTCACATAAAAATTCATGCCGAGCAGCGTGCCGTCGTCGGCGACTTCACCATCCTTCAGCCACGGCGTGCCGTCCTGCTTGGCAACCGGTCCGGTGAAGGGATTCCAGCCGCCGGCGATCTTCTTTTCGGTGGCTTCGGCCATCGCCTTCACGTCGTCGGGCATGTTGGTGTAGGCCGACATCTTGACGGCGCCGTCCTTGATGCCGAGCCAGACATTGTCCGGCTTCCAGGTGCCGTCGAGCGCGGCCTGGACGCGGCTGATGTAATAGGGACCCCATTCGTCGGTGAGCGAGGTCAACTGCGCGTTCGGCGCGAACTTGATCATGTCTGAGGACTGGCCGAAGCCTTTCAGCTTGCGCTCCTCGGCCACCTGCAGGGCAGCGGTGGAATCGGTGTGCTGGACGATGATGTCGGCGCCTTGGTCGAACAGCGCCTTGGCGGCGTCGGCTTCCTTGCCCGGATCGAACCAGGAATTCACCCAGACGATCTTGGCCTTGAAGTTCGGGTTGATCGACTGTGCGCCGAGCATGAAGGAGTTGATGCCCATCACCACTTCGGGGATCGGGAAGGAAACGATGTAGCCGGCAACGCCGGCCTTCGATTCCTTGGCGGCGATCTGGCCGAGCACATAGCGGCCTTCATAGAAACGCGCATTGTAGATGCCGAGATTGTCAGCGGTCTTGTAGCCGGTGGCGTGCTCGAACATCACCTTCGGGAATTTCTTGGCGACCTTCACTTCCGGGTCCATGAAGCCGAAGGAGGTGCCGAAGATGATCTTGCAGCCTTCGCGAGCCAGGCGCTCGAAAGCGCGGTCGGCGTCGGGGCCTTCCGAGACGTTTTCGAGATAGGCGGTCTCGACCTTGTCACCGAGCGCCTTCTCCACCTCGAGACGGCCCTGGTCGTGCTGGTAGGAGTAGCCGAAGTCGCCGATCGGGCCGGTGTAGACCCAGCAAGCCTTTAGCTTGTCCGCCGCCTCGGCCGTCGCTGCCAGCGACATGGCGGCGGTCGTGGTCATCAGGGCAATAAGCAGTTTTTTCATCGTGTTACCTCTCTGAGTTAAGCCTTGGAGCTTCCCGTTTGTTTTTATTGTCAACGATCCGGAACGAATGGCTGCCCCAAGGAAGCCGGCGTGTTCATCATCGTCAGACGCTTGTTGCGCGAGATTAGAACGAGAACCACGACGGTTGCCAGATAGGGCAGCGAAGAAAGGAACTGCGAGGGCACCGGAATGCCAAAAGCCTGTGCATGAAGCTGGCCGATCCACACCGCGCCGAAGATGTAGGCGCCGGCCAGCACCCGCCATGGCCGCCAGGAGGCGAACACCACCAGCGCCAGCGCGATCCAGCCGCGGCCGGCACTCATGTTCTCCACCCATTGCGGCGTGTAGACCAGCGAGAGATGGCCGCCGGCAAGGCCGGCACAGGCACCGCCGAAGATGACCGCGAGGTAGCGATAACGGATCACCTTGATGCCAAGCGCATGCGCCGAGGTGTGGCTGTCGCCGATCGAACGCAGCGTCAGTCCGGTCCGGGTCTTGAACAGGAACCACATGACGGCCGCGGTCAGCGCGATCGAGATGTAGAAGATCGGATCCTGCCCGAACAGCAGCCTGCCGACCACAGGGATTTCCGTCAGGCCGGGAATGTAGAGGTTGGGCAGCCTTTCGCCGGGCTGGCCGACGAAGCTGGTGCCCATCATGCCGGACAGGCCAAGGCCGAGCAGCGTCAGCGACAGGCCGGTCGCCACCTGGTTGGTGGCCAGCGACAGCGTCATGACGGCAAACAGCAGCGAGAATACCGCGCCCATGGCGATTGCCGCCAAAAGGCCGATCCAGGGCGAACCGGTGAGATAGGTCGCGCCGAATCCGCCGACGGCGCCCATGATCATCATGCCTTCGACGCCGAGATTGAGCACGCCGGAGCGCTCGACCACCAGCTCGCCGATTGCCGCGATCAACAGCGGCGTTGCCGCGGTGGCGATGGTCAGAAGGATGTTTACGGTGATGTCCATCAACGGGCTTCCTTCAGCTTCGGTGCGGCTTCGAGTTTGGCCACGCCTTCCGGTTTGGTCAGCGCCAGGCCGATCACGCGGATGCGGTAGTGGATGAGCGTGTCGCAGCCGAGCACGAAGAACAGCAGCATGCCCTGGAACACCCGCGCCACCTTGTCGGAAATGCCGAGCGCGCTTTGCACCGCTTCGCCGCCGAGATAGGTCAGTGCCAGAACCAGTCCGGCGGCAACGATGCCAAGCGGGTTGAGACGGCCAAGGAACGCCACGATGATGGCGGTGAAGCCATAGCCGGGCGAAATGACAGGCTGCAGTTGCCCGATGGCGCCCGAGACCTCGGAGATGCCGGCGAGTCCCGCCAGCGCGCCTGACAGCAGGAAAGCAAAAAAGACCATGCGGTTGAGGCCGAAGCCGGCGAAGCGCCCTGCCCGCGGGCTTGAGCCCAGCACGCGCACCTCAAAACCTTTCAGCATGCGGCTCATCAGGATCCAGACCAGCACCGCGGCGACCAATGCGAAGACAAAACCCCAGTTTGCCCGCCCGGCATCCGGCATCAGCTCCGGCAACACGGCCGAATCGTTGAACTGGATGGTCTGCGGGAAACCATGGCCCTGCGGATCGCGCCAGGGTCCGCGCACCAGCCAGTCGAGGAAGAGCTGCGCGACATAGACCAGCATCAGGCTGGTCAGTATCTCGTTGGTGCCGAAGCGAGTCTTGAGCAGAGCCGGGATCGCCGCATAGGCCGCGCCGCCGACCATGCCGAGCAAAAGCATCAGCGGCAGCACCAGCGGACCTTCGAACTGCGGAAACAGCACCGGAATCATCGAACCGGCAATGCCGCCGAGGATGAACTGGCCTTCGGCGCCGATGTTCCAGATGTTGGCCTTGTAGCAGACCGACAGGCCGACAGCGATCAGGATGAGCGGCGCTGCCTTGATCGCCAGTTCATGCAGCTGCCAGACCTGGCTGATCGGCTCGATGAAATAGATATTGAACGCGGTCAGGGGATTGACACCGAGCAGCGCGAACATGACGGCGCCGGCAATGATGGTCAGCGCAAAGGCGATGAACGGCGACAGGGCCGAAAAAAGCATGGAACGCTGCGGGCGTTTGACGAGTTCGAGGCGCATCATGCCGTCTCCAGCGAGTGTTCGGCGTGGCCTGGTTCGGCGCCGCCCATCAGCAAACCTACCTTTTCGAAGGTTGCCTCGGCGATCGGCATCGGCTTCGACAGCTCGCCATTGTGCATGACCGCGATCGCATCCGATATCTCGAACAGCTCGTCGAGATCCTGGCTGATCACCAGCACCGCCGATCCGCTGCGCGACAGCTCGATCAAGGCCTGGCGGATGTGGGCGGCAGCGCCCGCGTCGACGCCCCAGGTCGGCTGGTTCACCACCATGACGCTCGGCCGGCGGTCGAGTTCACGGCCGACGATGAATTTCTGCAGATTGCCACCCGAAAGGGCCGCAGCCTCCGGATCCGGCGCACTCTTGCGCACATCCATCGCCTCGATGATGCGCTGGGAGGCGGCTTGGATGGCACCGCTCTTCACCATCCCGCCGGAACCGACGAACGCCTTGCCGTCGGTGGCATGGCGCGACAGCAGCAGGTTTTCAGAAAGCTTCATGCGCGGTGCCGCACCGTGGCCGAGGCGCTCCTCCGGCACGAAGGCGGCGCCCAGCAGTCGGCGTCCGGTGATGCTAAGGCCTCCCGCATCCTTGCCACGAATGCGCACCGAGGCGGCATTCTGCTGCAGCACTTCGCCTGAAACGGATTCGAAGAACTCGCCCTGGCCGTTGCCGGCGACGCCGGCGATGCCGATCACCTCGCCAGCGCGGACGTTCAGGTTGATGCCCTTGAGCGGTATCGAGAACGGTGTTGCCGGTTTGCGATTGAGATTGCGGATTTCGAGCAGCGGTGGCGCCTTGTCGATGCCCTCGACCGGCGCGCGCACCACGGCCTGCACCTCGTTGCCGACCATCATGCGAGCCAGCGAAGAGGCTGTTTCCTCACGCGGATTGCAGTGGCCGACCACCTTGCCGTGACGCAGCACCGTGGCGCGGTCGCAGATGCGTTTGACCTCTTCGAGCCGGTGCGAGATGTAGAGGATGGATTTGCCTTCCGAGCGCAAACGCTCCAGCGTCTCGAACAGCTTGTCGGCTTCCTGCGGCGTCAGCACCGAGGTCGGCTCGTCGAGGATGATGAGCTGCGGCGTCTGCAGCAGGCAGCGGATGATCTCGATGCGCTGGCGCTCACCCACCGACAGGTCGCCGACAAGCGATTCAGGATCGAGCGGCAGGCCATAGCTGAAGGAAAGCGCCCTCGCCTTGGCCGCGATGCTGCTGATCGGCGAGCCGTCGTCCAGCGATAGCGCGATGTTTTCGGCCGCGGTCAGCGCCTCGAACAGCGAAAAATGCTGGAACACCATGCCGATGCCGAGTTTTTTCGCGGCGCCGGGGTTGGAAATCCTGACCGCCTGGCCGTTCCAGAAGATCTCTCCGGAATTGGGCTCCAGCGAGCCGAACAGCATCTTGACCAGTGTCGACTTACCGGCGCCGTTTTCGCCGAGCAAAGCGTGGATTTCACCTCTGGCGATGTCGAGATCGATGTGATCGCACGCCGTCAGCGTGCCGAATATCTTGGTGAGGCTACGCACCTCGAGCAGGTTCGTGCCGTCCTGATTTGCACTCACAGTGCCTCCCATCTGGTTAGCCAGACATGTTCTGTGTTCCCGCAGGCATGGTAGGCGCGGCCGGCTCTCATCGGAAAGCGGCACGCGTCTTGAAAGAGCTTCAAGAATTTCAGCGGAAATTCAAGGGATAGCAAGGCAGAACGAACTAAGGGATGAGAATGGTCGTCCCTGTGGTCCTGCGGCCCTCGAGATCGGAATGCGCCTTGCCGGCGTCTTTGAGCGCATAGCGCTGGTTGATCTTGATCTTGACGGCGCCACTGAGCACGACTTCGAACAGGGCAGCGGCGGAGGCCTCGAGGTCTTCGCGCTTTGCGTTGTAGACGAACAGCGTCGGCCTTGTAGCGAACAACGAGCCCTTCTGAGCCAGCAATGACATGCTGAACGGCGGTATAGGTCCGGAGGACTGGCCGAAGCTGACGAACATGCCGAGCGGCCTCAGGCAGTCGAGCGAAGCCGGAAACGTGTCGTTGCCAACCGAATCGTAGACGACATCGCACTTCCTGCCGCCGGTGATGGCAGCAACCCCGGCGACGAAATCCTGTTCCTTGTAGTTGATGACATGGTCGAAACCATGCGCCCTCGCGAGCTCGATCTTGTCGGACGAGCTGGCGGTGCCGATGACGGTCGCGCCGAGGTGTTTTGCCCATTGGCCGAGGATCAGCCCGACGCCGCCGGCCGCGGCGTGGAACAGGATCGTGTCGCCTGCCTTCACCTTGAACGTCCGGCGCAGCAGATATTCCGCCGTCATGCCCTTCAGCATCATCGCGGCGGCCTGTTCGTCGCTGATGCCATCCGGAACCTTGACGACCCGGCTGGCATCGATGACGCGCTCTTGCGCATAAGCCCCCGTCGTCACCGCATAGGCGATGCGATCGCCCGGATTCAGCCAGTCGACGCCCTGGCCGACCTCCAGCACCACGCCGGCGGCTTCGCTGCCTGGCACGAGCGGGAAGCCGCCGGGCGGCGGATAGAGGCCAGAGCGATGATAGACATCGATGAAATTGAGGCCGATCGCGGTGTGCCGGACCAGGATCTGCCCGGATCCCGGCTGACCGAGGTCGGCGTCCTCGTAGGTCAGGACTTCCGGGCCGCCGTTGGCGTGAATGCGGATCGCTTTGGACATTGCTAGGCTTCCTGTGGGGCTAGGCTCTCTGTGGGAGTGGCTGATCAGGCCTTTTTGGCACCGAGATTGGGAAAGAACTGCATGATGCCACCGATGCAGGCAAGGTAAAGCCCGGTGATGGTGATGCCGATCTTGGTGAAGGTGCTGACCTGCTCGCCCAGCACGCCGATCTGATCGTAGAAGGCAGCGAGTGCCGCCTGGGCCAGGGCAAGCGCGCCGAAAGCGCACCACAAGAGAGTCATCCCAAGGTTGATGCGCCGCAGCCGCACCACCCGCACCGGGTGGATGAAGTTGATCGGTACGAAAGTCAGGACGCCGGCCACCACCACCACCGCAAACGAAACCCATTGTCCGGGCTCGATGACGAACAGGGTGAACACCACCATGTTCCAGACCACGGGGAACCCCTTGAAGAAATTCTCCTTCGTCTTCATGCCGGTGTCGGCATAGTAGATGGCGCTGGAGACGACGATGATCGCCGCAGACAGGAATGACAGGCCCTCGCCCATGAAGCCGCGCTGATAGAGCGCGAAGGCCGGGATCAGCACGTAGGTCACGTAGTCGATGATGTTGTCGAGCAGTTCGCCCGACCAAGTCGGCAGGATTTCCTTGACCTCGAGCTTCCGCGCGATCGGCCCATCGATGCCGTCGACGAACAATGCCAGCCCGAGCCACCAGAACATCGCCGTCCAGCGCTCTTCGCTTGCCGCTACCAGCGACAGGAAGGCCAGGAACGACCCCGAGGCGGTCAAGAGGTGGACGGAGAACGCCCTCGCCTGTGGCCAGGTGACCTTCTTCTTCGGGCGCGGAATCCGGTCCGTGATCTTTTTGGCGGCTTTTCGGGCCGTTGTGTTCTTGCTCACGGGCCCCGCCAATCCAGCTTGCAGATTTCGGCCGAACGGCCGGCGAAATTCCAGTTGCGGCCGAAAGCCCGCATCTTGCTCTTGTCGGACCTTGCCACGATGATCTCAGGCGCGATCCAGTATTCCGAATTGCTGATCACCGTATCCTTGTCGCGATCCTTGCCGGGGATGGGTGTCACCGCCCCGTCGATGATCCTCGGTATCTGGAAGATACGCGTCTTGTCACGCGTCTCATAGGTGATCGGCACTTGTTCGACGCCGAGGAATTTGCCGACCAGGATGGAGAGCAGCGATGTGGTTCCGCCTGCCTTGCCCGTGAAGATCTTTGTCAGCGCCTTGACCGCGTAGACAGAGGCGCGGCTGTCGATGAACAGGCCCGCGGTCCAGTTGCCGCGGCTCATGTAGCCGGGAATTTCCATGACCAGCCCGAGATTGAGGCCGGACAGATCTACTTCACCGAAATGGCCGGCATCGATGCGAAATCCCGCCCAGGTCTGGCAATAGCCTTCGGTCGGCGGATGATTGCCAAGCGACAGCACGCAGGGGCAAAAAACCGTGCAATTGCAGGAGAGTACGAGCTCTCCCTTCATCGCCCAGCTCTGGTCTGCCATCGATTTTCCCCCACTCACAGCGAGACTACTAGCAGCGCGGCTGCCCAGACAAGCAGTATCGCACCGGCCAGCCGGGTTGGAACCCTGCTGGCGGTTTGTTTTTCGATCAGGGTGAACAGCCCGATCAACGCCATCCAGAAAATGTTCATGACGCCAACGGCGAACATCACCAGCATCAAGGCCCAGCAGCAGCCGAGACACCACAGACCTTGCGCGACACCGAGCCGAAAGATGTTAAGGGGCCTCGCGCTCCAGTTCGAAAACAGGACCGAGAACGGGTTCTTGCATTTCTTCAGGCAAGCCTCCTTCAGGCCGCTGAACTGGTAGAGGCCGGCAATCAGGAGAGCGAGCGCACCGGCAACGCCGACGACCGGATCCAGCATCCCGGCTGACGAGGCGAATGCATGGGCGGCCAGGGTCAGCGCCGCGAACATCATTGAAGCGGCGAGCCAGACGCTGAGGTAGCCGGCGACCAGCACCAGCGGGTGAACGACCGGTTCGCCCTTGATGCGAGCCGTGTCAGTGATTTCGCAATAGGTGCGGATCATCGGCGCCGCCGAAGGCAGCATCGTCGCGATCGCCATCAGGAACCACATGAAAACGAGCGCGCCGGCCTGCAAGCCGAGACTTGTGTCCAAAGGCACCGGTGAGAGGCACAGCACAAAGAACCGTTCCAGGAAATCGGGCAGCGGCAGTTGCGGCAGGCTGCGCAGGATCGTGTCGCCGGGGGCGCTGACGCCTGCAATCCCGCCTTCGGCGCCGCGGATTGCCATCGCGGCAAGGGTCAGCCAGGCAAGCAGGATGCAAGCGCCGACAACGACGTTTACCGTGACGCGAGGACTGCGCGCGATGCCGGCCATGGCGCGGCCGGCGCGGTCGAGATGCCTGAAGTCGTCCTGCTGGCCGGTCATGACATCCGAATGGGCCGAATCGCCGCGTTGATCAAGCGGCATGATCTGACCTATATGCTCATCGAACGGCAGGTCGGGTGGACCCGCCTCGCCTTGCAAGCCGGAAGCCGATCTTGGAGCATCAGCAAACTGCGCGGATACTGGTTGCCGGCACTGGGCCGGCAGGACTGATCGCGGCGCTCGGTTTTGCCGCCGAAGGTTTCCCGGTGACGCTGGTCGGGCCGGAGCCCACTGCCCCCGACGGCCGCACGACGGCTCTGATGAACCCTGCCTTGAAAGTGCTCGACCGGCTTGGCGTGCTCGAAGCCGTCAAATCCAAGGCGGCGGCCCTAAAAGTGATGCGCATCGTCGACGCCACCAGCCGGCTGATCCGCAGCCCGGTCGTCACCTTCCGTGCCAGCGAGATCGACGAGGACCAGTTCGGGCTGAACCTTCCCAACAGCGTCCTCAACCCGGCACTCGCCAGCGCCGTTGCCGCGCATGCCGGCATCGACTGGCTGATGTCGATGGTGGCGAACTGGCATCTCGATGCCGAGCACGTCCATGCCGTCCTGGCCGACGGCAGCACGGTCGACGCATCACTGGCGGTCGCAGCCGACGGACGGCTGTCGCCGGCGCGCCAGGCCGCCGGCATCTCGACCTCGGCCCGGTCCTACCCGCAGGCAGCTCTCGTCCTCAATTTCGGCCATAGCGCCGACCATGCCTTCACCTCGACCGAATTCCACACCGAGACCGGTCCATTCACGCAGGTCCCGCTGCCCGGCAATCGCTCCAGCCTGGTCTGGGTGGTCAAGCCCGAGACCGCGACCGACCTCGCCGCACTGGACGATGCGACGCTTTCTGAGCGGGTCGAACAGCAGATGCAGTCGATGCTGGGCCGGGTGACGGTCGAGCCGGGCAGGCAGATCTATCCGCTTTCGGCGGTGACGCCACTGCGTTTCGCCCGAGATCGGGTGGCGCTGGTCGGCGAAGCCGCCCATGTGTTTCCCCCGATTGGTGCGCAAGGCCTCAATCTCGGCATCAGGGACGTCGACGATCTAATTGGAATCGCTCGTGAAAATAGAGCCGATCCAGGTGCAGCCAAGGCGCTTGCAGCCTACGATTTCAAGCGCCGCCCCGATATTCTGGCGCGCAGCAGCGCGGTCAACCTGCTCAACATGTCGCTGCTTTCCGACATGCTGCCGGCGCAGATGGCCCGCGTTGCCGGGCTCGGTGTGCTCGGAGGCTTCGCGCCGCTTCGGGCTTTTTTCATGCGCGAGGGACTTCGTCCCGGCAGCGGTTTTGCCGCGCTTGCTGGCGGGTTAGGGAAACAGGTCCGGCGCTAGGATATTGTGCCGGATCAGGTAGAGCAGCCCGGTGACGGTCACGACCGACAGGCAGGTTGTGATCAGCACACTGGCCGACGCGCGCTGTACCCAGACGCCATACTGCTGGGCGATGACGAAGACGTTGGTGGCGGTCGGCAATGCCGCCAGAAGCACCGCCGAGAAGACCCATGTCTCAGAAAAATGGCCGATCCAGCTCAGCACGACATAGCAGAGCAACGGGTGCAGGATCAGTTTCAGCGCCGCAATCGGAACCATCTCATGCGGGACGCGATTGAGCGGCCTGAGCGCCAGGGTGACGCCCATGGCAAACAGCGCGCAAGGTGCGGCCGCCCGGGAAAGATATTCCAGAAGTCGCTCCACCGGCACGGGCGGTCGAAAGCCGATATAGGCGGCGCCGACACCCAGGGCGGTTGCGATGATGAACGGGTGCAGCACGATCTTGCGCACGACACCCAGCGCAAGCCGGAGAGGAGTGGTCTTCTCGTCGCCCGACAGCGCCATCATCATGGGTGCGACGGCGAAATGCATGATGTTCTCGAAACAGAAGATCAGGGCGACCGGCACGGCAGCCTCCTCGCCGAAGGCCAGCAATGCCAGGCCCGGCCCCATATAGCCGATATTGCCATAGGCGGCCGCGAGCGCCTTGATGGTCGATTGCGCTATCTCGCCGCGCGAGGTCAGCACCGACCCCATGAACATCAAGGAAAATATCATGAAGGTCGAGACGACCGAACCGAAGATGAAGCGCCATTCCGTCAGGTCTTCGAACGGCGTCTTGGCGAGCAGTTGGAAGAAAAGGGCCGGCAGCGCGACATAGACGATGAACGTGTTCATCCAGCCGAGCGCCTCCAGCGGCTGCCTGGTGATGCGCGCCACCAGAAACCCGACAAAAATCAAGCCGAAGAACGGAAGAACAAGACCGATGACGTCAGACATTTTTATGCTGGTCCGAAACCTTGGCGCCGGGCTAGCCCGTTGCTTAATAGGGCGTCAAGCGCCTCGGGATTGAATTGATGCGCGGTCTGCGCCAAATAAGCCCAAGGAATTCAGTGGTGAGTACGATGAAAACAGCCAAATTCGCAATCGGACAGGTGGTTCGCCACCGGCTGTTTCCATTCAGGGGCATCATTTTCGACGTCGACCCGCAATTCGCCAACACCGACGAGTGGTACGAAGCCATCCCCGCCGACGTTCGGCCGCGCAAGGATCAGCCTTTCTATCATCTGCTCGCCGAGAATTCGGAGACCGAATACATCGCCTACGTCTCCGAGCAGAATCTGCTTGAGGATCAGTCGGGTGAGCCAGTCCGGCATCCGCAGATCAAGGAGATGTTCGACAAGAGGCCGGACGGCGGCTACCAGCCGAAACGGCAGTCAAGGCACTAACCCGCGGAGAGACGGGCACAAAAAAAGCGGGGCATGACCCTAATGCAGTTCACTTAAGTTGGGCTGGATGAGGATCTGGTAAGACCTATCGAACAGGATGGAGATTCGTTTCCATCCTGTTCG